>CAYFYG010000312.1:0-16088 GCA_964347225.1 uncultured Dehalococcoidia bacterium
CCGGCCCCGTTCACGCAGACGTCCCTGAAGCGCTGGGACCTGGTGATGAACGTTAACCTGCGAGGGCCGGTGATGTGCACCCAAGCCTTCCTGCCGCGGCTCTTGGAGCAGGGAGGCGGCCTCATCATCAACATCTCCTCCTACCTGTCCGAGGTGCTGATGCCAGGGATGATGTCCTACTCCGTCTCCAAGATAGCGCTGGAGACGTTTACGCGGGCCCTGGCGGCGGAACTCGAGCCCAAGGGCATCGCCGTCAACGCCCTGCGCATCGAGATGAACATCGTCACGGAGGGATGGCAGTACCTCAACCCGAACATCGACTACTCCAACTGGGAGAAGCCAGAGGCGGCTTCCGAGGCCACGCTGTGGCTGGCCACGCGCGATCCCTCTTACACGGGTCAGGTGGTGACGATAGATGAGGTCCGCCAGCAGATGGCTGCCGGCGGAGGGTAGACCTCCCGGGGCTGCGCTCTACCAGTCAGGGATCTAGAGACCCGGCAGCTCCAGGATTTCGTAAGGGGGCTCGAAGTCCGCGTCCGTCACGTCCGTGGACACGGATGTCGCCTCGAAGGTGAAGGTCTCGCCTGCCGTCTCGCCACTCAGGTACAGGAGCAGGCCGTCGTCGGAGAAGCAGACCTCGCCCTCACCCTCACCGACGTCGGCCAGCGCACCACTGACGGTGAAGCAGGTGGCGTCAACGCCCGCTATGGAGCGCTCCGACGTCCCGACGACGTCGACACCCTCTCCATCCTGCGCCAGCTCCTGCGGTATCTGGAACAGCGGGTCAAGAGCTGCCGTTCCCGCCTCGGCCGCCTCAGCCTCGGTTGCCAGACAGGACTCCTCGCCGCCGCCGGAGGTGCACACGTAGTACTTGCCTCCGGTGCTAATGAAGATGGCGCGGGTCTCCTCTCCACCCTCTTCGCTGACGATCTCGATGCGAGAATCGGGCGGCCGCTGCACCAACACCCACTCCGCTTCGAGCGTCTCGCCAGCCGCTTCGCTGGTGATTCGGTAGGTCACCTTGGCGGTGACGCCCTCGGATGCTTCTGCGGCCAGAGCCTCCAATTCCTGGAGTCCGGCGCCGTCACCATCGTCGCCGTCCCCGTCACCGCCATCAGCTGCCGGCGTCTCGCCCGCTGCCGGTGTCTCGCCGCCTGCCGGAGCCTCGCCTTCGTCATCTCCATCGCAGGCAGCGGCCAGCAGCCCCAACAACAGGGCAACCGCCAGCAGAAGGGCGAAACCCCTAAGGGCCGCCAATCGATCGTTCTTGAACACGGCAACCTCCTTGTACCCGACGTGTGTGTTCATCATTCCATTAGAACGCGTGCCGCGATAGAAGATAACCCTTCAGCCCCGTTGGGTCATCCCCCTGCAGCCAGCAGGGGATGTGCAACCGGTGGATCTCGGCGTAGCGCGTCACACAATCTCCTGTGGTCGGGGCACCGCCGGGCGCCGCAGTGTTTCGCGGGCGAAGAGGGCGAAGAGGAGGGCGATGCTCACCAGCACCAGGGCGTTGAAGGCCAGCGCCCAGCCGAAGCCGGCCAGGTCGGCCAGCCAGCCGAGCAGCACGGGTCCGATGACGAATCCGGCGTCGCCGAAGGTACGGTACAGGCTCATGGTCATCCCTCGTGTTCCCGGCGGCGCCAGGTCGGCGGCGTAGGCCGCCGGCGCGGGGCCGACGATGCCGGTGCCGAAGCCGTGCACCACCCCCGCCAGAATGAACACCCAGACGTGCCCGGAGACCGCGAACAGCGCCAGGGCGGCCCCCGTCAGGAGGGCGCTGGGAACGATCACGATCTTGCGCCCCAGCTTGTCGATCATGGTGCCGGCGGGCGCCAGGGTCACCAGGTTGAGCACCGTCATCATGGCGAACACGAGGCCGAGAGCGCCCGGGCTCATGTCCAGCCGGTTCTCGCCGACCAGGGGCAGGAGGGTGAGGCGGCTGCCGGTGCGGGTGAGGAAGATGCTCAAGGTGAGCAGGCACACGAGAAGGAATCCCGGCCGCGCCAGCACGGACATCATGCTCTGGCGCACGGCCTGGCGGGCCGGCGCTTCGTCCTTCTCTTTCTCGAACGACGTCTTCGCCTCTCGCCGCTGCGCCGTCTCCGGCATGCGGCCGAAGGACCAGAGCATCGTCAGGCCAGCGAGGGCGGCCACAAGGAAAAAGGGCGCGGACAGGCCGAAGGCCTGCGCCACGAATCCCCCCACCGCTGGGCCGATGGAGACCCCGGCCAGCAGGCTCCCCTGATAGATGCTCATGAGGCGGCCGCGGTTCTCTTCGGTGGTGATGTCGGCGAGGATGATGAGGGCCCCCGTCATGTACATGGCCGAGCCGGCGCCGCTGACGAAGCGGGAAGCGATGAGCCAGCCAAAGGTGGGCGCCAATCCACTCCCTAACGAGCCTATGGCCATCACCGCTGGCCCACCGAAGAGCAGGAGTCGCCGGCCGTACCGTTCGGAGAGGAACCCCGCGGGCAGGTTCACCAAGAGCCTTGCCGCTCCGAATACGGTGATGGTAAGGCCGATCATCGCGGTTCCCACACCGAAATCCTGAGCGTATAGGGGCAGGACCGGGCTGATGATGCCGTGATTCATCATGACCAGGATGGTGGTGACGCAGAGGATGAGCAGGGTCTGGTTCTCGATGAGGGGGCGGACGACTCGCGCTTCGATGTAGGTCAGCATGGCCGCGTCACAGTCTACGGCTGCGCTTGCGGGAAGGGGAACCGGGAGGGCTAGGGGTTGAGGAGCGGCCGTCCAGCGCTCGGCCACATGTCGCGGAAGACGTACCACTGAGTGGGGAAGCGCCGCACCGCCGACTCGAACTCGCGCACGATGCGGCGTGTGATCTCGCGGGCGTCTTCGTCGGCATCCAGCTCACGGTTGGAGAGGATGGGGGGGCTGACGTGGGCCAGGTAGCGGCCGCGGGGCTTTCGGGCCGCCCAGCCGAAGACGATGGGGGCGCCGCTGAGCCGGGCCAGGCGGGCGGGGCCAGCGGGAAACACCGTCTCGTAGCCAAAGAAGGGGACTCTGAGGCCATCGCCACCGGTGACGCCGATGTCCACTACGAGCGCCACCATCCCGCCGCGGCGCAGCCGCCGCACGAGCTTAATCCCGGAGCCGGTGGCGGGCAAGAGCTCGATGCCCATCTTGGCGCGGCAAGTTGTCACCCAGTCACGAAGCATCTTCGGCTCGAGACGCTGAGTCACCGAGGTGATCTTGAAGCCCTTGACGAGAGCGAGCGCGCCGGCCACCTCGATGGAGCCCATGTGGGCGCTGGTGAAGATTACCCCTTTGCCGTACTGGCGGGCCTCGTCGAAGTGTTCGTCGCCTTCGATGTCGATGTGCTCTCGCATTATGTCGAGGCTCCAGCCCTGGACGCTGCACAACTCGATGATGTAGCGGCCGAAGTGACGGAATGTGCGGCGGGCCATACGCTCCGCCAAGGGATCATCGGGCCGCCGGCCGAGCATGAGGGCGTAGTTGCGCTTGGCCGCCTCTCGCTTGCTGCGCCAGAGGCGATGGAAGATATCGGAGAAGGGGGTCGAACACACATAGCCGAAGGAGAGGGGGACGAGCTGGGCCAGCCCCCGGTTGAGGGTGTAGACCCACGGGTCAGTGCGCTTGTCCTTGGCCTGGGCGTCGGTCATCGGTCGGCTAGGCCCTGCCCGAGAGGTAGAACTCCTGCATCTGTTTGGCCTTGTCCGGGGGCAAGCGCATGAAGACCGCTTTGGCGTCGGCCAACAAGGGCCCGTCGGGGATTCGCAGGCGGCCCTCCGCCTCGAGCCAGCGGCCGCGGTCGCGCACGACCTCCGCGCTGACCTCCAGGCGCTCTCCCAGGGGGAGCGGCCGCCGGTACCTCACCTGCAAGCGAGCGGTCATCGCCCAGGCGCCGGCGGCGTACATGGCCCAGCCCATCGCCTCGTCGATGGCGGCGGCAGCGATACCGCCGTGGGCCAGGCCGGGGAACCCCTCGTGGGCGCGCCGCGTCCGAAACTCGCCGGTGACGCGCCGACCCTCGATGCGGAACTGGATGCCGAGCCCTTCCGGGTTGGCCTCGCCGCAGCCGAAGCACCAGCGGCGGGGGCTGTCAGGCGCCTCCTGCACCGCCGTCGAACCCCTTGAACACGATGACGCCGTTTTGCCCGCCGAAGCCGAAGCCGTTGGCGAGCGCCGTCCGCACGGGCATTCGCCGAGCGGTCAAGGGCACGTAATCCAAGTCGCACTCAGGGTCAGGCGTCTCCAGGTTTATGGTCGGTGGCGCCACTCCTTCCTGAATGGCCAGGACCGCCGTCAGCGCCGACAGGGCGCCGGCGGCCCCCAACTGGTGTCCCACCATGGATTTGGGCGCGGTGATGGCCACCTTGTAGGCGTGCTCACCGAGGGCCTTCTTGACCGCCACAGTCTCCGCCGCGTCGTTGAGGGGCGTGCCGGTGCCGTGGGCGACGATCAGGTCGATTTCCTCGGGCTCGACGCCGCAGCGCTGCAGGGCGCGGGTGATGGCCAGCGCCGCGCCGTGGCCGCTGGGCTCGGGCGCCGTGACATGGTAGGCGTCGCCAGTGACGGCGCCCCCGGCCAGCTCGGCGTAGACGCGGGCGCCGCGGCGCCGGGCGTGCTCCAGGCTCTCCACCACGGTGGCTGCTGCTCCCTCGCCGTATACGAAGCCGTCGCGGTGCAGGTCAAAGGGTCGGCACGCCCTTTCGGGCTCGTCGTTGCGGGTGGAGAGGGCGCGCATGTTGGACATGGCGGCCAAGGCGACGGGAATGATGTTGGCCTCGGCGCCGCCGGTGATCACGACATCGGCCTCGCCCAGATCGATGAGCCGCTTGGCCTCGACGAAGGCGAAGATGCCGGCGGCGCAGGCCGCCACGGAGGTGATGGTGGGGCCGCGGGTGCCAAGCTGCATCGCCACCTGGCAGGACGCCATGTTGGGAGCCATCGCCGGTACGAGCATCGGTCCTACGCGGCTCGGCCCCTTTTCCACGAACACCATCTGGCCGTCGGCGATGACATCCACGCCGCCGCCTCCCGTGTTCATGACGATGGCGATGTCGTCCCGGTTGCCGTCGTCGATGGGGAGGCCGGAGTCGTCCACGGCTTGGCGGGCAGCGGCGATGGCGAACTGGGAGAAGCGGGCCGCCCGTCGAGCCGCCTTGGCGTCCATGTGGCGGGTGGGGTCCCACCCCTTCACCTCGGCGGCGATCTGACAGTCCAGGCCGCTGGGGTCGAACAGGCTGATGCGGCGGATGCCGGAGCGTCCGGACGTGAGGTTCTGCCAGAAATGGCCGACGGCCTCGCCGATGGGCGTCACGCAGCCGAGGCCGGTAACGACAGCGCGCGTCACGTGGCGACCTCCGCTTCCCCGCTCACCAGCACCTCGTCCTGCTGATTGCGGCACTCCACGGCGCAGACCGTGCGACCGTCCTCGGCGCGGACTACGTGACCCACGGCCGACACCGTGTCGCCCGGTCGGGCCGGACCCTTGAAGCGGACTTTCAGGCGACCGCGCGCGAGCCAGGCCTGCCCGAAGGCGGTGGTCATCATCTCCGACAGGTAGGCCAGGAGGAGCATGCCGTGGGCGATGGTGCCCCGGAACATAGTCTGGGCTGCGAACTCGGGGTCGGTGTGTAGAGGGTTGCCGTCGCCGCCGGCCTCAGCGTAACGGTTGATCTTCTCCTGGGTGATCCGCTTCGTCACCGGCACCAGTTCAGCGCCCACGTCGGGGCTCATGTCAGGCGTTTCCCTCCGCGTCCGCTGGCATCGTGAGCAGGGCCCGGCCATGCATCACAGGGTCGGCGCCCTCGGTCTCGACGTTGAGGTCGATGCCCATGACGATCCAGCCCTGGCGCTCTCCGCGGCTGGCGATTCGGGCCTGGACGGTGAGGCGTTGCCCCACGCGCAGGGGTCGGAGAAAGGCTATCTCCTGCCCCAGGTGAATCGCGCCGGGCGGGAGGCGGGCGCCTTCCAGCAGGCATCGGACGGCCAGGGCAGCTACGGCCATGGGGGGAAGAAGATCCCCGTCCAGGGTGCCGATGGCCTCGTCCTCGACCGCGGCCACGTACTGCCGCACCCACTGGGGCGACAGCTCGAACGCGAAAGGTGGGACCTCGTGGCCTTTGGACAGCTCGTCCAGGCGGGGCGGCATGTGGCCTAGCCGCCCTGCCCGGCGAAGCGGCTCATGTCGATGACGCGTCGCTCGTGGAGGCCTTCGCCGATCTTGGTGCCGCCCTGGTTACGCGCCTCCACGTCGAAGACGACCTTGCGTCCGTCGACCTCCCTCACCTTTCCCTTGATCGTCACCTGCATGCCGATGGGCGTGGGGGCCATGTGGCGGACGTCCACACGGTAGCCGACGGAGGTCTCGCCGGAATCCAGGTGCTGCTGAAGGAGCTTGAGGCAGAGGCCCTCGAAGTGCTGCACCATGGCGGGGGTGGAGTACATGGGTACGGGAAGGTGCTGAACGCCCATGTCCGGGGTGGTGGTGATGGTCATCTCGTCGCTGGCACCGATGGGTAGGTCTTTCATGCTATGGTGTCGCCTCCTGGCAGTGGCTCCGAGCGTGCCTGCGGCGGGCAGGCCGGGTTCAGTATACGCGAAACGGGAGTGCGGTCTGCAAGCGAGGTGAGGCTGCCTTGCCCCGGTGTTGATGGCCCCGCCCGGCCCGCCGCCGACTCCGTTCGGGCTTGGCCCCACCCCTGCAGCAAGGGAGGCGGCGCGGCTGCGTTATAATGCGCCACGAGCGTCATGGCCGCACCCGATGGCTGTAGGGAGGAGGAACGGATTGGCCAAAGAGGAGCACTACCGAAAGCTGGAGCGGATGTACGCTTCCGCGACGGTCAACGATTACTACTCGCCGACGATGCAGATCAGGGAGGGGCAGGCAGAGGTGATCATCCCGATACGCCCCGATCTGTTTCACGCAGCGGGAGCGGTGCACGGACTAGTGTATTTCAAGGCGCTCGACGACTCCGCCTTTTTCGCGGTGAGTTCACTGGTGGACGACGTATTCGTGCTGACCGCCTCGTTCACCTTGTACATGATTCGGCCGGTCTCGGAGGGGGAGGTCAAAGCGACCGGCCGAGTAGTGTACGGGTCTCGACGCTTCTTCGTGGCGGAGTCGGTGGCGGTTAACTCGGATGGTCAGGAGGTCGCGCGCGGAAGCGGGACCTTCATGCCTAGCAGCATACCGCTTACGCCCGAGATCGGTTACGAATAGGGCTGGTGCGACGTAGGTCGCCTCTGGCTGGCGACTAGGCGGACATCTCCCGCACCACGGCCGGCAGGTCTAGGCGCCGCACGAAGCGGATCGACGGTATCTCCGCCAGCAGCAGCACCAGTAGTGCCCCCAGGGCGGCGATGCCGTAAGTGCGGGTGTAGATCACCATGGGCATGTCAAACAGCTCGTTCTGATAGAGCGAGGCGAAGTAGAGGCTGATCGCGTAGCCGAGAGGGAGGCCCACGACCACTCCCAGGAGCCCCATAAGGATGTTCTCAACGGTGAGCATGGCGCCGAGACGACCCACCGCGGAGCCGATCGTGCGCATAGTGGCCAGCTCCCGTCGCCTCTCCAGGGTGTTGATGGTGATGGTGTTGAAGATGATGGCGAACCCGAGCGCCACCCCGAACGCCAGCATGATCCCCACGAACACAAAGAAGAGCTGGTTCAGCTCGTTGATGTACTCCTCCACGTCCTCGGTGTACTCCACCGTGGGGGCGCCGGGCAGGGCCATCAGGCGCTGCTGGAGGGTCTCGTCCGGCGTGCCGGCGAAAGAGACGAGCAGGGCGGTGGCCAGCCCTTCGCCGCCGACCAGTCCCTGCGCAGTGTCCAGCCGGGCGAAGGCGACGTCGCCCAGCGGGTGCTCCACGAGGGCGTCCACTGTCAGCTCCGCGGTCTGCCCGCCCGGCAGCAGCGGCCGTACGGTCACGGTGTCTCCTTGGGCCACACCGATCAACTCGCTTACGGGTGAGGTGAGGAGGAGGCCATCACCCGTCGATGCCGACCCTCCGCCGGCTGCCGGTGTGCCGTACAGGCGTGAGTCCGCTTCGAGACCGCGGAGGGCGGTGGTGTGCGCCTTGTCGCCCGTGGAAAGGGCCACGGGCACCTCCAGGAGTGCTTCGGCCGCAGTCACGCCCTCGTAGTCGGCCACGTCACCGGCCAGCGACTCGGGGACGGGCTGGGTGAAGTTGACCCAGGCATCGTACTTCTGGATGTCATCGAACTGAAGCTTGATCATGCTGTCGTAAGAGTCCAGGAAGCTGGCGGCGACGAGCACGAGGGCCACGCCGGAGCCGACACCCAGCGCTGTGTAGAGAGTGCGACGCTGTGCCCGGAACAGGTTCCTCAGAGGCAGACGCAGCAGGTACGACACGCGGGCCAGGGGCGGCACGATGATCTCTAGGATGGTGCGCCGTCCCGTCGTGGGTGGGGGCGGGTGCATGGCCTCCGCCGGGCGGGTCCTGGCGCTACCCCAGGCCGGGATCGCCCCCGCGATGAGGGCTGTCAGCACTCCGGCCCCAAAGCCTATCGCCATGATGCCGGGCTGGAAGCGTTGGCTGATGAAGGGAACGTTCAGGAAGGCACCGTACACCTCCGTGATCAGGGCGGCGAGGAGGTACCCAAAGCCCACACCCACCGCTGCGGCGACGACGCCGATGACCAGGCCGTAGACGAGGTAGTGGAGCAGCACCTGGCCTCTGCTGTAGCCGATGGCGCGCATAAGCCCGATGTGGGGCCTCTGCGTCTGCACCAGCCGGTTGAGCAGCGTATAGATCGCGAGCGCCGAGACCGCAAGAAAGAGGATGGGGAACACCAACGCCAGGGCCTCGAAGCCGTCCAGGTCCAGTTGAAGCAGGCGGTTGCCGAGCTGCTGCTCCCGATCAATGACCCGACCGAGGCCGTGGGGCTCCAACAGCGATTCCACCTCAGCGCGGACGGAGTCCTGATCTGCGTCGCTCTCCAGGCGCAGAGTCACTTCGTTGATTTGGCCAGTGCGTCCGAGCAGTGCCGAGAGCTGATCGTAGGGGACGAAGATGATACCGAAGCTGGAGGGCAGGGTGAACAGCTCACGCTCGCTCTTGGCCACCCACAGGTACTCGGGGCTGGCGGCCACGCCCGCAACCCGGAGATCGATAGTCTCGTGCTCCGACACGATGAGCTGGAGCGTGTCGCCAGGCTGAGCGTCGTGAAACTTGGCGAATCCCTTCTCCAGCAGCACCTGGGGCTCGTTGCTGCCGGGGGAGAAGTAGGTGCCGCTGGTGACCTTGACATCGTTGACGGCGGCGCGCCGCTCCGAGGGCAGGGTGACGAAGCGGCCCAGCATCCGCTCCGGCCCCGCCGCCGGCAGCACGATGGGCATCTCTTCCACCAGTCGGCCCTCGGCGGCGGCCACGCCGTCCACCGCCGCGACGTCTTCAACTACCTCCGAGGGCGCGTCGCCGACCTCGAACCAGAGGTCGGCCATCCTCAGTTGGTCGTAGGTGTCGTCGTAAGAGAACCTGAGGTTCTGGTAGGAGCCGTAGGAGCCGATGAAGATCGCCACCCCCAGGGCGATCACCACGCCTACGGCCAGGAACTGCCAGCGGGAGGCCAGGATGTCGCGTCTCAGCTTCAACCAGCCGCGGGACAGCCTCACCAGTGGAGCTCCTCCGGGGCCGCCGGGGTCTGGTTGACCTGCACCGCGGCGATGCGACCGTCCCGCAGGCGCACCACGCGGTCCGCCATCTCGCCGATGACCGAGTTGTGTGTGACGAGCACGAATGTCTTGTTCCGCTCCTGTCCTAGGCGCCTCATCAGCCCGAGGACGCGCTTGCCGGTTTCCTCGTCCAGGTTGCCCGTGGGCTCATCGCAGAGCACCAGCGGCGGGTCCGTGACCAGCGCCCTGGCAACGGCCACGCGCTGCTGCTCGCCGCCGGAGAGCTCGCTGGGGAAGTGGTCAGCGCGGCCCTCCAGCCCCACCGAGGCCAGCACCTCCATGGGGCCTCGTGGAGACTCCACCAGCTCCGCAGCGAACTCCACGTTCTCTACGGCCGTGAGAGTGGGGATCAGGTTGAAGAACTGGAAGATGAAGCCCACACGGCGCCGGTAGCGCGTGAGCTGGGCATCGGGCAGTGCTGCAATGTCGTGGCCGTCCACCTGCAGCTGGCCGGAGCTGGGCGTGTCGATGCCGCCCAGCAGGTTCAACAGCGTCGTCTTGCCGGAGCCGCTGGGACCGAGCACTACCAGGAACTCCCCGCGGAATATGTCCAGCGTGACTTCGTCCAGGGCGCGGACCTCGCCGGCGCCCATCTGGTAGCGCTTGGAGATGCCGCGCAGGCTCGCGAGGGTTGCGGTTTCGGTTTGGGTTACGGTGGAAGGTTTTTGGGTCATGATCTTGGCACCTCCACGGGGGCTGGAGACGTGAGGCCTCGGAGAAGGGCTGAGGTACCCTGTCGCCAGGCTGCTTCAATGTCGACCGCCTCCGGATCGATCGCCTTGAGCAGGAAAAGACCTTCGAAAAGCGCTATGAGGACGGTGGCCATGGGTTGAGCCTTGACGTCTCGCACCAGTCCCTGCTGGCGCGCCTCTTCGATCAGGCCTGTGAGGTAGCGACGGCTGTCCGCATACCCTGCGGCCATCCGTTGGCGCAGATCATCGTCGCGTGCCGCGAGGGAGCAGAACTCAAGACCGGCGCGAGACAGGGGCACGACGTCCTCGACCAGGTTCAGCACCTCCTGGGCGTCTCGACCGAGCGCTTCCAGGGGATCAGACTGCTCGGCGATGCTGCGCCAGCGGGTTAAGAGATCGGCCGACCAGCCTTCGAACAGAGCGAGAAGAATGTCGCGCTTGCTCCGAAAGTGATGGTAAATCGCGCCCTTTGAGAGGTGTGTAAGGGCCGCGATGTCGTCCACGGAGGTCCCGGAGTAGCCCCTGTCCGCGAAGCACTTGATAGCGGCCTCCAGTATCTGGGCTCTCCTCGTTTCTTGCGGCGCGTGCTTGGCCATGGCTGTGTGTGAAACCGACTCGCGAGTCTATCTTATCGAAGGACGTTCCGACTGTCAAGTCGGTTTGTCCATGGGGTGTTTGATGGAGCGACGCCCTTTGCGAGCGCAGTTGGGTGTTACGGGCGGGGCCAGGTCTGCACCGCTGCGTCGAGCGCGATTGAGGGCCGTCGGCCCTTCATCTTGCATCCCATGATATAATCCCTTAGAGTTTTTCATGTCCAAGTATAGGCGCTGTCGATAGCTGGTCAGCGGGGAGCGCACGCTAATGGACCTCGGTCAAGTAGAAGCCTTCGTCCAGGTGTCAGCCCACAACAGCTTTAGCCGCGCGGCCGAAGTTCTCCAGTTGACGCAGCCTTCCATCACCGCTCGCATCCAGACCCTGGAGCGTGAGCTGGGCGAGGAGTTGTTCGAACGCGGCGGGCGGGGCGTGCGGCTCACGGACTCCGGCCACGCCTTCCTTCCCTACGCGGAGCGCATCCTGCAGACGGTGGCTGAAGGGCGGGACATCATCGACGAGGTGCGGAACGTCGAGATCGGGTCCCTCTACCTGGGCTCCGCTCTCACGATCTCCACCTACACTCTCCCCCACATCCTGCGCACTTTTCGCAGCCGCTACAGCGGCGTCGATGTGTCTATCCACACAGGCCGGTCCGAACAGGTGCTGGCCATGCTCCAGGCCGACGAGGTCCAGGTGGGCCTAGTCCGCTCCCTGTCGCACCAGGACATAGAGACCGTACACTTGTACGACGACGAGATAGTGCTCATCGCTAGCCCGGACCACCCCTTCGCTACCGAGGGCGCCGCTGCGGTGGAGCAGGTTGCCAGCGAGCCCATCGTCCTGTTCGACCGCGGCTCGTCTTACTTCGGCCTCACGCACGGGTTCTTTCGCCAGGCGGGGTTCGCTCCGAACATAGCCATGGAGCTGGACTCCCTAGAGGCGACGAAACGGATGGTGGAGGAGGGGTTGGGAATCGCCCTGGTGCCACTCGTGACCATCGAGCGTGAGCTCCAGGCAGGAAGGCTGGTCAAGATAGAGATGGCGGACGCGCCGCCCCTCAAGCGTCCCGTCTCCCTTATCTACAAGCGGCGCCGGAAACGTCCCCGCACCGTCCAGGGGTTTATCGACACCCTGGCCGACATGTACGCCCTTAGCCTGCCGGTGGCCTAGGGGCCCCTAACGTCGCCAGCCGCCTAGCCTTCTTACCCGCGCCCCGGCATCGTCTTTGTCGGAAGATAGGCGCGGCACACACGTAGCACTAAGTGTACTTTGGGCGTCTATGTTTGTGAGAGGTGGTCCTGAATGACCGGCGGCAGGGGGAAGGAGGTTCCTATCGCGGATGGAGCTGACGGTGCATGAACGTAACATCTTGGAGCAACCGCTCTCCGAAGCCGAGCTGGGCGAGCTGCTCGCTGGCAGCCGGTGCCCGTTCTGGATCAAGCGAGGGCGGGTAGAGCGCCCCCTCCGGTAGCGGCGATGTCCTCCTCCCGCACTCTTCTGCTGGTGGATACGGACCTCCACTGCATGGAGGAGGGGCAAGGTCTGCCCCTTCTCGTCCACCACGGCGGGCCGGGCCTCGACCATAGCGTCATCGCGCCGCACGTTGAGCCCCTGGCCCAGCACCTGTGCCTGATCTGCTACGACCACCGAGGGAGCGGCCGCTCCACGCGGCCCCGCGGCCCGGACCCTTATCGCATCGACCACTTCGTGGCGGACATCGAGGGCGTCGCCAGAAGCCTGGGCCTGGATCGCTTTGCGCTTCTGGGTCACAGCTTCGGCGGCATCGTCGCCCTCAACTTCGCCCTCGCTCACCCGGGCGTTGTGTCGCACCTTGTTCTGGTCTGCTCTCCCACTAGCCATCAGTTCGTCGATGACGTGGAGGCGGCCTTGCCCGATTGCCTGGACGCTGAGGCCCTCTCCGAGCTCAGCTCGCTGCAGGACAAGGAGCCTTCCGAATACGTGATGCGGCGAAGCCTGGAGCTTTTGGCCCCGATCTATTTCCGCGACCCTGGGCGTGTTTCGGAGCTCGGCCTGGACTCGGTGCGGTTCGGGCCGGAGACGCAGGCGGTCTGGGATAGCCTGGACGGATTTGACCTGGGGCCGAGGCTGAGCGAGATACAGGTGCCGACCCTGGTGATCGCCGGTGCCCACGACCGCTTCGTCAGGGCAGAGCGGGCCCGGGAGGTGGCGGACGCTTTGCCCCAGGGCAAACTGCTCGTGATGGAGAACAGCGGCCACTACCCGTTCGTGGAAGAGCCTGAGACCTTTCTCTCCGCTGTCCTGGGGTTTTTGGGATTCAAGGTCAAGAAGAAAGCATTGTTGGGGCACCGTTCTTGACGAGGTCCGAATCCTTCGACAAGCTGTGGCGGATGCGCCGGCGGCGGCCGTGAAACCGTTGTCGGAAGCCGACTAGGATAGGGCCGCCTTCTCCCGCAAGCCCTTCAGGATCTCGACGTTGCGCCGGTCGGGCCCCTGGTTGTCGAAGCCCGGTACTTCCAGCAGGAAGGGCACATCCCTGAACGGCGGGTGCGACATCACGTTCAGGAGCCCGTCCAGCCCGATGTGCCCTTCGCCGATGTTCTCGTGCCGGTCGACGCCCCCGGCCAGCGGACACTTGGAGTCGTTGGCGTGCACTGCCACGAGCGTGTCCAGTCCCACCTCGGCATCGAACTCTGACATCGCCCTCTCCAGGCCGTCCTTTGTCTTCACGTCGTAGCCCGCGGCGAACATGTGCTGGGTGTCCAGGCACGCCTTCACCCGCGGGCTGCCCGCCTCGCGGATGATCCTGCCCAACTCCTCGAACTTGGAGCCAACGGAGCCGCCCATGCCGGCGCTGTTCTCCAGGATGAGCCATGTGTCGTCCGGCGTGGTCTCCACAACTGAACGAACGGACTGCACTACCTGCCGGAACACCTGATCGTAGCCGGCGCCGCGGTGGCTGCCGAGGTGGAAGATCACACCGCTAGCCCCCAGCAGGTGGGACGCGTTCATGTCGTGCACCAGGGCGTGGAGGGACTTGGCCAGGTTCTCTCGGTTATCCGTCGCCAGGTTCACCAGGTACAGGCCGTGCACGAAGGCGGGCTGAATGCCGGTCTCCGCCACCCGTGCCCGGTACGCCTCCACCTCCTGCGGCCGGTACTCCTTGCGACGCCAAGCCTGGGGGGCACCGCTGAATATCTGGATGGTCTCCGCGCCCATCTCCTCGGCGCGGTCGATGGCCTTGTCCAATCCGCCAGCGGTCTTTACGTGGGCTCCGATCTTCATGAGGCCTCCCGGGTGAGATGGGCCAGGGCGCTGGGCAGCATGCGCACTGAGCCGCGTCCATTATTGCCAACGTGACCGTCGGCAACAAGGGAGTGCGCTATTGCTGGGCCTCGCAGCCCAGGCGTAGAATGGAAGCAGCGGCCAAGCCTCCTTTGCACGGCAATACGTTATGTCCAGCAAGCTCGAACGGGACATCGAAGAGGTCCTAGCGAAGATCGATCGGTTGCCGCGGAAACGGCCGCTGCGGAGGCGGGTGCAGCGAGGACTGATGGGGGTCTTGGAGAGCGTGGGGCGGGCCGTGGGAGGCGTTCCGAAACCGCGGGTCAGTGTAGGTCAGGTCCTCCTCCTGGGGATGGCGCTTATCGTGATCGCTTACGTCTTCGGCGGGTCGCTGGGCGGGGGCTCGGTGGTGCGCCTGTTTGTCATCGCGGCGATCCTTCTGTTCATCGGGGCGTTTATCTTCTCCCTGCGCCGCCAGTCCGCCTCTCGCATGCCGGAGAAGCGGTGGCGCGGCCAGCCGATGGACCTGGACGAGGCGGGTGGCCCCGGCTCCTGGTGGAACCGCTGGCGATCGCGTCGGTAGTCCGTCTCCGACCTTGAGACTGCCCGCCGCGGCCGTCCTTGTCGCGCTGCTTGTGCTGGCCGCATGCAGCGGGGGCTCGCCGGTGCCGACGGCCACACCGTCGCCGAGCATCAGTCCTGCGCCTACACCGGTTGCCACTCCTACCGTCGCCCCGTCGCCGACACCTGGCGGCAGCTCCGACATCGGCCCCGTCCGATTCGATCCGGCGCGGGCCTTCGCCCACGTGGAGGCCCTGGCCGTGGATATCGGTTCTCGGCCCGCCGGCTCGCCGGCCGAGCGTGAGGCGGCCGTCTACCTGCGCGCCCAACTCCGCGGCTTCGGCTACGAGGCCGAACTGCAGCCGTTCTCGTACGCGGTCTTCGTCGACACTGGCAGCAGCCTGGACGTCCTCTCGCCTGATCCGCTCTCGCTCGCGGTCTATCCCTTCGAGCCCAGCGCAAACGGAGTAGTCGAGGGCCAACTGGTGGACGCTGGTATCGGCCGTCTCCAGGACTTCCCTGCCGACACCGCTGGCAAGATCGCCCTGATCCAGAGGGGCGTCCTGTTCTTCTCGGATAAGATGGACAACGCCGAGGCGGCTGGCGCCGCGGGTGTCATCGTCTACAACGACGAGCCGGGCTTGTTCATAGGCTATCTCGGAGAGCCGTCAGGCATACCGGCCCTCGCCATATCCCAGGAGGACGGCCAGGCGCTACTGGTCATGCTCCAGGCGGGACACGTCTCCGTCCGCCTGGAGGTGAGGACGGAGAGCGGCCCCCGCGACTCGCAGAACGTGGTCGCTCGGCCGCAAGACGGCGAGTGCCGCCTGATCGCCGGTGGCCACTACGACTCGGTCCCCGCCGGGCCCGGCGCCAACGACAACGCGTCGGGTACCGCCAGCGCGGTGGAGATGGCCCGCGTGCTGGCGGCCGACGGGGAGTTCGACGACGTGTGCTTTGTGCTGTTCGGCGCCGAGGAGGTGGGCCTCTTTGGCAGCGCTAGCTTCGTGGAATCGCTCACCCCTGCGCAGGAGGAGACGTTGGAGGCTATGCTCAACTTCGACATGGTGGGCGTGGGGACGCAGTGGTTCTTCGCTGGCTCCGCCAGCATGACCGATCTCGCCGCAGCCGAGGCAGACGAGCGGGGCCTCGACTACATCGTCGATCAGTCACCGTCGATTGGGAGCGACCACGCCAGCTTCACCGACGCGGGCGTGCCAGCGGTCTTCTTTCACAGCCTCTTTGAGGTCGTCGCCGACGATCCCAACTACCATACGGCGGAGGA
>CAYFYG010000313.1:0-3638 GCA_964347225.1 uncultured Dehalococcoidia bacterium
TCCGGTTTGAGGATAGCGGGAGAGGGCGAGAGGTCAAAGGGGAAAGGGGCAGAGGGGTGGTGGCGGATCAGGAACGGGTTAACGGATGGGACGCCTGTCAGCGGGCGACGGCGACGGGAGTGGCTGATATGACACCAAGTCCACTCAGTGTGCCTGCGGTGACGTGGAATCTTCAATACATGTACTTCTCAACTTCCTTCGTCCGTTCTCCAGAGCGCAGGTTCGGCAGCAGTTCCTGATGGCCAACAAGGGAAATGAGGTATACAATCCTCAGCGGCGTAGGCGTCCGGAGTATCGCGTGGCGCGTCTAGCATCCGTCCCCAAGAAAGGAGACCCTAATTGACAAGACGAGTGGGCATAGTCGGCGCCGCCGTTACGCCGTTCAAGGCGAAGTGGTATGAGAAGACCTATTACGAGCTTGCCCAGCAGGCGACGCGAGAGGCCGTCAAGGACGCCGCCATACCGATAAACGACGTCGATGCGGTGTTCTACGGCATCTACAACGACATCTTCGAGCGAGCGTGCATTCCCGAGCACCCTCTCCAAGGACTGCTTGGGATGCAGGATAAATTCGGCATCCGGATCAGCAACGGAGGGGCCACCGGTGCCTACACGATGTCCGCCGCCCATGCCTACGTCGCCGCCAGCCGCTTCAAAGTCGCGCTCGTTCTGGGCGTTGAGAAGGCAACCGACTGTTTCGATTTCCAGTCGATGTCAGCCACGCCGGAGGTCATCAAGACCATCGGCTGGTCAGGCGACAGCTTCTTCGAGCAGGGCATCGGCTGGACCGCCTCCGACAGCTATGCCGAGGTCGTTCTGGCGTACAAGGACGAGCACCCGGACGACCTTAAGCCGGAGGTGACCGCCCAGATCGCTTCGCTCCTCAGCCAACAAGTCAGAACCAACCCCTACGCGCAGCGGCAGTTCGACCAGGTGACGCCCGAGGAGGTCATGAACTCGCGGATGGTCGCCTGGCCCTTCAAGGAACTTGAGATCTGTGTCTACAGCGAGGGTGCCGCCGCTCTCATCGTGGCTGAGGAGGAGACGGCGAAGGCCATCTCGCGGAATACAGGGCGGCCCGTGGTTTGGATCACCGGAGTAGGGGAGTCCAACGAGCATTCCTTCGCTGGCAAGAACCAGAAGGTGATGTCGCGGATCATGTCCGACTACTACTCCTCACATCGAGCCTACGAGATGGCGGGGATAGAGGACCCGACCAAGACGATCGAGATCGTGGAGTTGCACGATGCCTTCGTCCACCAGCTCGAGATAAGCTGTGCCGAGTTCGGCCTGGTACCGCTGGGTCGGGGGGATGCTCTGATCGAAGACGGCCTCATGACACCCGGTGGGAGGTATGTCGTCAACCCGTGCGGCGGCCTTGTCTACTCAGGCCATGCCGTCGGTGCCAGCAACATAATGTCGGCCTGGTCCGCCAGGAACGAGCTCATCAACAGAGGGCTCAAGACAGCGCTCGTCCACGGGACGGGCAGCACCGTCGCCCAGTACGGCGTCTGCCTCGTGATGGAGCACGACTAGGGAGGTCATCAGCATGCCAGTGCGAAAGGGCAAAGTCATACCCTCTCAGTTCGTACCCGAGGTCGACTCGCAAATGGTGAACGTCGACGGCAAGGACTACATGGTGGCCAACGATGCCATGTACACCTTCTATCAGCGCAGCCTGGGTGAGCTCACCCCCTATTTCCTGGCAATCAGGGATGAGAAGCGGATCCTCGGCTGCAAGTGCACCAAGTGCGGGCTGGTGCGAGTGCCTCCCTTCCTCACCCATTGCCCGGATTGCGATTTCGCTCCCACCCAACTGATCGAGGTGGGGCAGGTCGGAGTCATGAACTCCACGCCGCCCATCACGTACTTCGCCACCTCGCTGTTTGCCGACATGGCTCCCTTCGGTCGAGGCCGCCTGGTTCCGCACGGCGCCGATACCGCAATGAGCATCAACATCTTCACGACGATGGGCATCCTTGTCCCCGGTATCGTGAAGAAGGGCACGGAAATGAAGATCGTGTTCCGCGAAGACCGCATCGGAGTCGGTTCCGATATCTTCTGCGTTCCTACCTCAGAGTTGCCGGCAGAGCAGATAGCCAAGAAGGGCCTGCAGGAGTCTGAGATCAACTGGGAAGGGGCAACGGAGCCCCCGCTGCCCGCAGCCTCTCGGGAGCAGGTGGAAGCCGCGAAGAAGGTCGCGGATCAGATAGCAGGCGTGATCGATCAGATGAACCGCAACAAGCGGGCGAAGGCCGACATCGCCGGCTGGAGGCGGGACATTCAGGTGCGGACCACAGGCGGAGAGTTTGCGATTCTCATAGACGACGGCGACATACGGGTCTCGCAGGAGAAGTTGTCTTCGCCGGATTTCGTCATGGTCCTTCAAGACGCCAACGTGCTCCTGGCGGGACTCAGCTATCGCGGCGCCCTCACCGACTCCGTGATAGGAGGGAAGATCTGGCTCAGCAAGAACGGGGAGTTCACAACTATCTTCAAGCTCGACCGGATGGCCCGTTCTTTGGCCAGAACCGAAAAGACAGCTTCATGAGACTAATCGGGCACGACTTCCTGGCGCGAAGGGATCAGAACACACAAGAAGTCGTGATCTAGACAGCATTCGTTATCCGATCTCTTTGGCGTCGCACAATCCACGGTATCCGAACGTCGCGTTGCGCAGTGGTGACCCCGATCATCAGCCCGATGGCATACCTGCCTTGAGTCGTGACCGCACCCTAGGTGTGGTTAGTGTGCGGTCAGTTGCTCGCCCTTCGACAGGCTCCCGCCACGGCGGGCGGGCAGGGCAGGCGCAGATGAGCGCAGATTAGACGCAGATCCGCCTGAGGCGGACAGGTAGTCTTTCACGAGGGGGCCTCCGGTATGAGGGTAGGGGTTTCGGGCGGGAGGTCAAAGGGGGAAGAGGCAGGGAACATCGTGGCGTTGCGAGTGACCCCGCGCCGATGTCATCTGTCCCGCCCGACCCGCCTCCGCCTGAGGCGGACAGGCTCTGAATGGATTCAGGCTTCGCACCACCCCTTAAGAAGACGGGGCCGCAGCGTCGGGGGGTCATATCGCGAGGTGGGGAACCACCCCGCCCCGGTGTTGTTCGTCCCACCCATCCCGCCCCGAACTGCGTTCGCAGGGCGCCCCTCCCCACTAGGCAGGAGCCAAG
This sequence comes from uncultured Dehalococcoidia bacterium, assembly GCA_964347225.1. Classification (GTDB taxonomy): domain Bacteria; phylum Chloroflexota; class Dehalococcoidia; order SM23-28-2; family RBG-16-64-32; genus DAOUMF01. The sequence continues at coordinate 3,173 of CAYFYG010000313.1, forward strand.
CGTGAAAGCGCGAGGCTCGCACTTCGACAAGCTCAGTGCGAGCGGCCAGCACAGGGAGGTCGCAAGCGGTCCTTCGACACGCTCAGGACGAACGGGGGTAAGGGAATGCCCTTCGGCTGGGCGGCGGGATGAAGCGCTAGCCTTCCGGCCACCTCAGCTCGTATAGCCTCACCGGCTCGTCAAAGCCCTTCAGGTCCACCTCGCCTCGGTCACTGAATAGGAACTGCTTCCCCTTTGCCAGCTCCCTGACGACGTTGGACACCAGTATCTCCCCACCCTTGGCCGCTGCGGCAATGCGGGCTGCCTCTATCACCGCCGTGCCGAACAGGTCCTCGTCCTCCGCTATGGGCTCCCCGGCGTTCAGCCCCACCCGCACCAGTATCGGCTCCTCCGCCGACTCGTTGTGAGCAGCGAACGCCCTCTGCATGGCGATGGAGCACTCCAGGGCCTTGGTGGCCGAGGAGAA
>CAYFYG010000314.1:0-2948 GCA_964347225.1 uncultured Dehalococcoidia bacterium
TCCCAAGCACACCAGAGGTTCCACTCGTCGAAGGAGACGCGGACCGGGGATTCGGGTCCGAATGCCTGATCGATGTCGGCCAGGACGTCGTCCACGTTGCGTATCAGGGCGTAGGGACCAGCCACGACTGCCCAGTAGTCGGGCTCATCATCGCGGAGGGGACGCATGCCGGGAACCGGCGGGTGGAAGGCGTGGACGGAAACGTAGTCCATTGTCGGGCCGGCGGCGCGGAGGAGGTCCGTCGTGAAAGCGCCATTGGCTCGTGGGGCGCCGGTGGCCAGGAGCTTGACCTCGGTGTCCACAGCGCGAATCTTCTCGGCGAACTGGAGGAAATGGCGACCGTACTCGTCGCCGCTGCAGTGGCCGGTCTCCCAGAAACCGAAGACCTCGTTGCCTACACCGACGACGCTCACCCTGGCCGGGCTTTCGGGACGACTATTGCAGTAGGCGATCCATTCGGCCGCCTCCTTGGGGGAGCCAGTGCCGTGGTTCACGTTGAGGTAGGGCTGGCAGCCCAGCTCAGCGCACAGGGTGAGGTAGTCGTCCGTGCCAAAGGAGTTCGGCTCGGGCGGGCCAATGAGAGATGCGATCTCCGGCCGACCCCAGCGCTCGACCCAACGGGTCCAGTACTGATCCTCGTACCGGGGGCGCTGCTCTCGTGGGCCGATGCCGTCGCGCCAGTGGTACTCGTCGGAGAAGCAGCCGCCGGGGTAGCGCAGAATGGGAATGTGCAGGCCACGGAGGGCCTCCATCACGTCGCGACGGAAGCCGTGCTCATCAGCGAGAGGGGAGCCGGGTTCGTATATGCCACCGTAGATGCAGCGCCCCATGTGCTCGATGAACTGGCCGTAGATGAGGGGGCTGATGCGACCTCGCACTCTATCGCCGCGGACGTGAAGGCGGGCTTGTCTCATGGCATCGGCTCCTTGGATGCGGCCTCGTGCATGGCCCTTTCGCGGCGACGCCGCCGGGGCTTGGCGCTACTCACCGATGATCTTGACGACGACGCGCTTACGCCGCCGCCCATCGAACTCAGCATAGAAGACTTGCTCCCACGGGCCCAGATCCAGCTTCCCGTCCGTGACCGGAAGGAGCGCCTGGTGGTGGATCAAGGTTCGCTTCAGGTGGGCGTCGCCGTTGTCTTCGCCTGTTCGATGGTGCTGGTAGTCCTTGCCGTACGGGGCGAGGGCGTCGAGCATCTCCCACAAGTCCTGCCAGAGGCCGGGCTCATTGTCGTTGACCCAGATGCCAGCGGTGATGTGCATGGCGCCGACGAGGCAGAACCCCTCGCCGATGCCGGACCGGCGAACACGCTGGCTCACATCGTCGGTGATGTTGATGAGATCGCGGCGCTCCGCGGTATCGAACCACAGGTAATCGGTGTAGCTCTTCATGACCTCTCCCCCTGATGCTATGTCGGAAGTTAACGCTTCGGCGCTGGGCCCGAAGGGCGGCTGGGGCCAGCGCCACAACGAGCGGCTTCGGCTTCGCCTTCGATAAATTAGGCCAGAGGCTCGGTCAAGGCAAGGTCTTCGTAGGCTTCGATTCCCTTCGCTCTGATCATGGGCAGGAGGGCGGCCGGGTCGAGGCAAGCCTCCGGCGCGTATACGCCACCTCTATCGACGGTCAGCTCCTTGCGGGCCAACATCTGTGTCCCCACGGACAGACAGAGGCCGGTGGCTTCGCGCATTCGGCCGACCCCGCACACCATCCGATGGACCTTTTCGCCGTCCTTCTCGCCCCAGACGTCGACGCGCAGGGCTCCCGGCGTCGGCTGCCGTCGGCCAGTGAGGCGCTCCAGCGGCGCGAGAAGGCGAGCTGTCCAGTCGATGCGCCTATCGCTGGAGAACAGGCCCTTCTGGGCAGGCCATATGAACAGGCTGGCGCCTCGACCGAAGCCCATGAAGAAGTTGCACTCCTCCACGTCGGGGATGAAGCGGGGGACGGTCACCGGTTCGGCGTGGCCCATGTTCCAGACCTTGATGCGGCCAAAATGGGGGAACTCCACCACCCGCTCCTCGCTGCACGCCCGCAGCATCCCCTGCTTTCCTTCGCGCCAGACGGCCACCTCCCCGGTGATGATGTACATCATGTGCTTGAACACGGCCTCGCCGCCGCCCCCGGTGAGGGGCTGGTACACGCTCACGTCCACGCGCCGCGCCCGATCCATCTGCCCGACCAGGTGACGGATGGCCACGTTGGAGAGGCCGGGGCTGGTGCCGAGTCCCGTGATCACTGTGCGGCCGGCCTTCCGGGCAGCCTCGTCACATTCGTCCAGGACCGCCTGGGCGGCGCTCCAGTCGTCGCAGATGCTGGCGTAGTCGACGCCCGCCTCGATGGCTGCCCGAGCGAGCTTGGTCTCGAAGCGGAAGAACGGCCCCAGGGCGGAAGCGGCGACATCGTAGCCCTGCATCGCCTCGACGAGGGCGCTGTGGTCGTTCGCGTCGACCCCCTTGACGTCCACCGGAGCTCCCTGGCCCTGCAGCGTCGCGGCGACCTTGTCGGCGGCGGCGACCTCGCGGTCAGCGATGGTCACCTGGTCGACGCCGGACGAGCCCACCAGGTCCTCGACAGCCCTGCTGCCCATGTCTCCAGCGCCACCGAAAACGATGATCCTCATGTCCGTCCTCCTTCCGCGTGAGCCAAAGGTACGATTCCCCGCTCCCAGTTATGTCACATGTGTCCCATCGCGTGATGGGGCTCCCCTTCCTACCCCAGCGCGCATCCCCGGCGCGCTTGTCGAAGCCGACTACAGCCCTGTGGTCGCCGCTAGACATCTCCATACTGCTTCGTCTCCGCGCGTTCGAAGAGCATGGCGACTGCGGGCTCCTCGGCCACCGGCCGGTGCGGTGTTCCGGCACGGACCACGTAGGTGTCACCAGACGAGAGCGTGACCGACATCGCCCCCTCGCTCTCGATTCGGAACGAACCGGTGAGACAGTAGAACA
>CAYFYG010000315.1:0-3295 GCA_964347225.1 uncultured Dehalococcoidia bacterium
CGCGCCATGCTCGACAAGTTCGGCGGCGACTCCCTGGCTGAAACCAAGCGTAACTACGAGGCGTACGTCAAGACCATCGGCCCGCGCGAGCGGCGGGAGTGACCGTTGACGACCCAGCAACCGCCCATCGCCGCTATCGACGCCTGGGCCCAGCCGGCCACCGGACGGCTTATCAACCGCCCGGAGTTCGCCAGCCTCTGGCGGGCCACCGGCATGACCCCGCCTCCTGAAGGCGTCCCCATCGTGCATCTCATCGCCGAGATGGATTCCGGCAACATCGAGCGTGCCATACTCCGCGCCTGGTCCGCCCCCGACGGCTGGATCATCACCAACGACGAGATCGCCGCCCTCGTCCAGCGCTTCCCCGACCGATTCCTCGGCCTCGCTACCGTTGACCTCCTCCGGCCGGTCGAAGCCGTCCGGGAGCTCCGCAGGGCCGTCAACGATCTCGGTCTGCGAGGGCTCCACATTCTGCCCTGGATGTGGAATCTCCCCCCCAATGATCGGCATTACTACCCCCTCTACGTCGCCTGCGTCGAACTCGGCATCCCCTTCTGCCTCCAGGTCGGGCACACCGGCCCCCTTCGACCCTCCGAGCCGGGTCGGCCCATTCCCTACCTCGACGAAGTAGCCCTCACCTTCCCTGACCTGACGATCATCGGTGGCCACATCGGATACCCCTGGACCGACGAGATGGTCGGCCTCGCCTGGAAGTACCCCAACGTCTACATCGACACCTCGGCCTATCTGCCCCGCTTCTACCCGCCCGCCCTGCGCACCTTCATGAACGGCCACGGCAAGGACAAGGTCATGTTCGGCACCAACTACCCCATGCTCTCGCCCTCACGTTGCCGCGCCCAGGTCGACGACCTGGACCTGAAGCCGGAGGCGAAGGACAGGTTCCTCCGCCTGAACGCCCTCAAAGCCTTCGGCCTCGCGGAGTGAAGCCGGTGGCCCGTCGTCCCCTCCGCATCGTCCTCACCGGCTTCTCCGGAAGCGGCAAGAGCCTCGTCGGCCCCCTCGTGGCCGACCGCCTCCGCTGGCAGGTCATCGATACCGATTCCCTCGTCGAGCGGGCCGCGGGCAAGCCCATCGCCGACATCTTCGAACAGGATGGCGAACCCCGCTTCCGTGAGCTGGAGGGGGACGCAGTCCGCGACGCCTGCTCCCGCCAGCGTGCCGTCGTCTCCGTCGGTGGCGGCGCCGTCCTCCGCCATGACAATCGCCGCCTCCTCGCTGACGGCGGCTTCGTCGTCTGTCTGGAGGCCAGACCGGAGACGGTACTGCGTCGCCTCAGCGAGAGCGCGCCCGCCGACGAGCCGCTGGATCGACCCCTCCTGGTTGGCCCCGACCCCATCTCCCGCATCCGCGAGCTGAAGGCCCGCCGCCAGCCCTTCTACGCCCTCGCCGACCACACCGTCCACACCGACGGCCTGACGCTCGATCTCGTCGCCCAGGAGGTGGTTCGCGCCTGGCGTCGTCACTCCGCGTCCGCCCTCGCCGAGCCAAGCCGCCTGAAGGCCTTCGCTGACTCGCTCGTCACCGCCGAGCCCGGCCACGTTACCGCCCCCGGCGCTGCCTGCGTCGTTCGCGCCCCCTCTGCCAGCTACCCCGTGTACGCGGACTGGAACGCCTTGTTCGACCTCGGCATGCGGCTGCGGCAGGTGAAGCTTGCGACCCAAGCGTTCATCGTCAGCGATGACACCGTCTTCGCCTGCTACGGGAAACAGGTGGAGGCTGCTTTGGCCCAGGCTGATATCCCCGTCGCCTCCTACACCGTTCCCCCTGGCGAGGCCAGCAAGTCGATGGACACCGCCGCCACCATCTACGACTGGCTCGTCGAGCAGCGCGCGGAGCGGGGCCACGCGATCATCGCCTTGGGCGGAGGCATGGTCACCGACCTCGCAGGTTACGTCGCCGCCACCTACCTCCGCGGCCTGCCCCTCGTTCACGTCCCCACCAGCCTCCTCGCCATGGTCGACGCCGCTGTCGGCGGCAAGGTGGCGGTAAACCACCCCCTGGCCAAGAACGCCATCGGCGCCTTCTATCAGCCCCGGCTGGTCCTCGCCGATGTCTCGACGCTGCGCACCCTGCCGCCGCGCGAGCTGACCTCCGGCTGGGCGGAGCTCATCAAGCACGCCCTGATCCTCGACCCTGACCTCCTGGCCTTCCTGGAGGAGAGGGCCGACGGCATCCTGGCGCTCGAGCCTAGATCCACCGCGGAGGCGATCCGCCGCAGCGTCGCCGCTAAGGCGGCCGTTGTCAGTGAGGACGAGCGGGAGGAGACCGGCCGTCGCACCGTCCTCAACTACGGCCACACCCTGGCCCATGCCATCGAGGCCGCCACCCACTATGGCCGCTTCCTCCACGGCGAGGCTGTCGCCATCGGGATGACGGCCGCCGCCGTCATCAGCCGCAACCTCGGGCTCCTCTCGCCCGACGTGGAGCGCCGCCAGCGCGACCTCTTGGAGCGTTTCGGCCTGCCCACTCGCGCCCAGGGGCTGGATCGTACCGCCCTCTTCTCCGCCATGGCCCTCGACAAGAAGGTCCGCGACAAAGCCATCCGCTGGGTCCTCCTGGAGGATATCGGCCGCACCGTGCTCCGTGACGACGTGCCCCAGCCCGTGGTGGAGCACGCCCTCAACGAGCTGCTTGCCTAGGACGATGAGCGAGCCCCTGCCCGCTGCCTTCCGCGCCGTCGCCCGAGGCCGCGTTCAGGGCGTCAATTTCCGTGACTACGTCCTTACGCGGGCTCGTTTCTTGGGTCTCGCTGGCTACGTCCGCAACCTGCCTGACGGCCGTTGCGTGGAGGTCGTCGCCGAGGGCCCACGCACAGACCTGGAGCAACTCCTCGAGCACCTGCACGAGGGCCCCCGCATGTCCCGCGTGGACGCCGTCGACGTGGAATGGGGTGAGCCCACCGGCGACTACGGTCACTTCGGGGTGGGGTACTAGCTCTCAAGCCGTCGATTTCATGGCCTGAGCCGGCAATCTCCCCGCCTATCGCTATAACAATCGAGTGCCTTCGCGCGTCTTATCTCCGTGAGCGAGGAGGCATTCTGTGATGCGAGGCCGACTTCTAGCGCTGGCCGTGACGACGGCCCTCATCGGCGCGCTCCTTTTCTCGTCTGCCAGCTCCCGCGGCGCCCCTGATCGGTACATGGTGATGGTGGGCGACACGCTCTCGGAGATCGCCTTGAGGTACGGCGTGACCGTCGAGGAGTTGGCCGAGGCCAACGGCATCGTGGATCCCGATTACATTCTCAGCGGGCAGGTGCTGCTGGTGCCGCGGGCG
>CAYFYG010000316.1:0-5908 GCA_964347225.1 uncultured Dehalococcoidia bacterium
GTCTCGACGGCATAGACGGGATTGTGGCAGGCTGCGGCCTGCCCCGAGTTCATCTCGGCAAGGGCCGGCGCTGGCTCCGTCCGACAGACGCTGGTTGCCTTGGGACAGCGGTCGAGATAAGGGCACTCATCGGTCAGCTCAGCCAGGTTAGGCGGTGTGCCACGGATCGCCGGCAAGGGCTTTGTCTTGTCCTGGTCCCAGCGGGGCCGGCTCCTCAGCAGGGCCCATGTATACGGGTGCCGCGGCCGCTCGAACACCGCGCGCGCCCCACCCCGCTCCACGACCGCGCCCGCATACATGACGGCCACCTCATCCGCCATCTGGGCCACCACACCCAGGTCGTGGGTGATGAGAAGGATGGAAGTGCCGCTCCGCTGCTGGAGGCGCCGCAGGTCCTCCAGGATCGCCGCCTGCACGGTCACGTCCAAGGCCGAGGTCGGCTCGTCGGCGATCAGGACCCTGGGATTCAGGGCGGTCGCGATGGCGATCATGACCCTCTGTGCCATCCCGCCGGACAGATGGAAGGGGTACCGCCCCACTACCTCCTCCGGCTCTGGCAGCCCCATCTGCGCTAGGATGTCCAGGCTGCGGCTCCGCGCCTCCTGTTTGGACACCGGAAGGTGGGCGGTGATGATCTCCTCTACCTGCTCGCCCACCGAGAGCACCGGGTTCAGGCCAGTGGCGGGGTCCTGGAACACCATGGCGATCTCGCTGCCCCGTATCCGCCGCAGCTCTTCCGCCGACAGGCCCAGGACGTCCCTGCCGTCGAACCGGATGTGGCCTGCTGTGATTCGGCCGGGGTGCGGTAGGAGATTGAGCACGGCCAGCCCGACGCTGGTTTTGCCCGCGCCACTTTCCCCTGTGATAGCCAGCGTGCTGCCCCGCCTCAGGGACAGGGAGACTTCTCTCGCCGCCTTCACCGCCCCTTCGGCGGTATCGAACTGGGCACACAGCCCCTCGATGCGGAGAATCGGCTCGTCCAGCGAGGCCCCACCTTTCCCGAATGTCCTTCCCGCCGATGCTGAGCCAGCCTGTCACGTGGCTACGGGAAGATTATACCCCGGCGGGGCGGCTGTGCAGGGCTAGCGCAGCGCCCTGATAGCACCGATGACGCGGCCCTGCACCTCCACGTTGTCGGCCTCAGTGTAGATGGGCTTCATCGCCTGGTTGGCCGGCTGGAGGCGGACGCGGGAGCCCTCGCGGTGAAGGTGCTTGAGCGTGGCTTCCTGCTCCCGCTTCAGCCAGGCCGCCACCATGTCCCCCTCCTGGGCGGCCGGTGCCGGTTCCATCAGCACTATGTCGCCGTCGCTCACCAAAGCGTCGATCATGGAGTTCCCTTTGACACGCAGGGCATACACGTTCTGGCCGACGCTGACCAGATCCGGTGATACCTCCAGCGTCTCGTCCGGGTCGAAGGTCTGCCAGGTGTCGGCGGTTGGGACGGGAATGGGCTGTCCGGCCGCAATCGTGCCAATGATGGGGATGGGCACAACGCGCGGCCGGCGGCCTCCCGGCTCCAGCAGCTCGATCGCGCGGGACACCTCGCGGTCCCGACGGATGTAGCCATTCCTCTCCAATATGCGCAGGTTATAGTCCACCACGGAGGTGGAGCTGATATTGCACCCCTCCTGGATCTGGCGAATGCTCGGGGGGTAGTCGTGCTCGTCGATGAACTCGCGGATGAACTCCAGTATCCGCCGCTGCTTCGCCGAGAGCTCCTTCATAGTCCGTCTCCCTGACAAATTATGGAACCTTTGTTCGCTAGAACAATAGTCTAGAGAGCATCCGTTCGATTGTCAATACCCGCGCGCCCCTTATACAATTCGCTGAGCCACTAGCTCGTACCGCTGGAAAGAGGTTGATCGTGGGCAGTGGCCTCGAAGACATTCGGATACCGGACGACGGCGACCGTCCCAACAAACGGGCGCTGGTCGTGTCCGCTCACCCGGACGACTCGGAGTTCGGCGTCGCCGGCACTGCGGCCTTGTGGGCGCGCGACGGCTGGGACATCTACTATCTCATCTGCACCGATGGCTCCAAGGGTTCCGATGATCCCGTTATGACCCCCGAAAAATTGGTGCCCCTGCGCCGGGAGGAGCAGCGTGCCGCCGTGTCCGTGCTGGGGGGCAAGGACGTCTTCTTCCTGGACTACGTGGATGGCGAGCTGACATACACGCGGGAGTTCGCCCGCGATGTGGTGCGGGCCATCCGCACCATTCGGCCTCACGCTGTGTTCACCAGCGATCCCAACCAGATAGTGCGCAACGTCTTCATCAACCACCCGGATCACCGCTGCGCCGGCACCGTCGCGCTGGACTGCGTCTACCCTCTGGCCCGGAACCGCCCTACCTTCCCCGAGCTCCTGGAGGAGGGCCTTGAGCCGCACAGCGCCAAGGAAGTGTACCTGTGGAGCACCACGGATATCAACCACAAGGTTGACATCACCGACGTGATGGATCTCAAGCTGCAGGCGCTGAGCAAGCACGCTAGCCAGATGGCTGGGATGGAGGCCCGGCTGGACCAGATACGCGCCTTCTGGCGCGAACAGGATGGGCGATACATGGAGAACTTCCGCCGCATCGTCATCCCCTTCTGACCGCCATGTTGTACGCCCGCTTCCGTCACCTCCATGCTGAGTCCTACGGCCTGGTGGAGGGCGACTTCGCGCGGCCCCTTCAGGGGGATCTGTTTGGCCAACACCGCCTTCTGGATGAGACTGTCTCCCTGGATTCCGTGTCGCCGTTGCCGCCGGTGCATCCCGGCAAGATACTGGCCGCCGCTGTCAACTATCCCTCGCACCTGGCTGGCAGCCAGCGATTGACCGGCATGGCCGAGGCGCCGTCGGAGCCCGCTCTGTTCCTGAAGCCTTCGTCCTCCGTCGTCGGGCCGGAAGACGCGATCGTCCTTCCCCGCGACGCTGGCCGCATCGACTATGAGGGTGAGCTGGTGGCTGTTATCGGCCGCCCCTGTCGGTCGGTGTCCGTGGAAGAGGCGCTGCACTATGTGTTCGGCTACACCTGCGGCAACGACGTCTCCGCCCGCCAGTGGCAGCGGGGGGACCTCCAGTGGTGGCGGGCCAAGGGTAGCGACACCTTCTCACCCATCGGCCCTTTCATCGCCACTGATCTCGACCCCACAGACCTGGAGTTGCGTACCCGCCTGAACGGACGAGAGGTGCAGACGACCAATACGGGGGCGCTGATACACAGCGTGGCAGCCCTGGTGAGCTTCGCCTCCCAGGCGATGACGTTGGAGCCCGGCGACCTGGTATTCACGGGGACACCGGGCCAGACCGGCGACCTCAGCGACGGCGATGTGGTGGAGGTGGAGATCAGCGGCATCGGCGTGCTGCGCAACCCCGTGGTAGCGGAGATCGCCTGAAAAGGGGGAACTGGGAGGAGCCGGGGCTAGCGCTTGAGAGCGCGCTAGCTTTCGCCGTGCCTGCTAGAGGGGACCGGGAGGCGGCGGAGGAGCTTCTGGGCTTCCTCAGCGACGCCGACGTCGCTGGCGTCGCAGTAAGTCGCGTAGATAGCCCTGTCGATCAGGCGCAGGCCATCGCTATTGAGTTCCGCGCGCTGCTCCAGGCGGAGGCGGAGCAGACGGTTTAGCCTGCGCAGGAAGTGAAGCTGTAGAGGCGAGTAGCTGGCCTCGTTCTCCGTAATCGGAGCGGCCATCTCGTCCATCCCTCCCTTGGACTCCTCAATGCCTTTCATGTTGCCCGGCTATCGCTATGAAGGCTCTCCATCTCTAGGGTATAGGGCGTGTTGCAGGAACGCAAGGCCGGACCGACCGGACAACGGTAAATAATGGGTGGAGTCACAGCTAGAGGCCCGGCGATGCGGAAGAAAATCAGCAGCCATTGCTGCCTCCCATCTCGGCGGGACGGCGCTCGCTGCCGAAACCCTCTATCGCTTGGTCGCCAGGATAGTGGCGTTATCCCAGCAGAAGAGGATCTCGGCTCCCTCCGAGCGCACCTGGAACGTCTCGCGCACCTCGGCCGAAGCCGCGGTCAACATCTCGACGAGCTGCTGGGCGGCCTCGGCGGGCGTGCCCGCCCGCCCCACCCATTCACTGAACACCTGCGCGCTCTTCCCCGTCACCACCTCTACCACCTCTAGGCCCGCCGCTGGCAGCAACCTCTCCTGCCACTCCGACAGCGGATACTCCCACACGTGCGTTGGGTCGCGGATCTGCTCCATCTCGTTCATCAGTCCCACGATGTCGGGCGCCTCCGGCGCCACAACATCGCACAGTACCACTTGGCCCTGCGGTCGCGTCACCCGGGCCATCTCCCGCAGAGCGCGGGGCAGATCATGGAAGTGGTGGCTCGCGTAGCGGCTGGTCGTCACGGTGAAGGCGTTGTCGGGGAAGGGGAGGCTCTCCGCCGCCGCCGCCACCCACTCCAGCTTCGCCTCCAGCCCTCTCTCCCGGGCGAGGCGTCGGCCCTCCACCAGCATCTGGGGCGTCAGGTCGGCTGCGATGACCTGCCCGGCGTCGGACGCCAGGGCGAACGCCGTGAATCCGGTCCCCGTGCCCACATCCAGGACGATATCGGTAAGGTCGGGCCTGGCCAGCTGGCGGACTGTCTCCAACGTCTCGCCGCGGAGGTGCAGGCGGCTCTCCGCGTAGTGTCGGGCCCGGCGCCCGTACTGCTCCTGCGTATCCTGGGCGCTAGGTCGACGCCCCCGGAAGCTCACGGGGTGAAGAACGACCGTTCCGCGTGTCCGGGCTGGACTGCCAGGTGGAGCTCGGAACGTAGCGACATGTGGTGCTGATGATTGGCGACCCCTTCCGCCGCCTCCTTTGACTCCCACACGCTGAGCCTGCCGAGCTCTCCTGAGTTGTCGGCCGCGCTGATGACGAAGGAGTCGCGGCATCCCTTCTGGGCCCGGTTGAAGGCCGAGATCTCCTGATTCAACCGCCTGACCTCCTCTCTCTTTCCCTTCTCTGGCATCATCAGAGAGATGCGGATATAGAGCATGGCCAAGCCTCCTTTCTGGGAGCGGCATCAGTCTAATGCGTGGAAATAGCGCTGGCAAGCTGCACAGAAAAAAGGCGCTCCCAGGGTCTGGAAGCGCCCCTTCATCCGGCGCGGACGTCTGACTAAAGCCGCAGCTTGCCGTGAGAGGGCTGGCGCCGCCTCTGGCGGTGCTCTCCGTTGCCCTCGTTCTCCAGCTCCAGGGCAGCGGTGGCTCCGAACTCGTAAACGTAGCCGCAGGACAGGCAAGTGCTGTAGGCACCGTGCCAGTCCTCTTCAAACAGCATGGACCCGCTACACCTGGGACAGCTCCGGGGCGGAGCAGTCTGCATCGACCCTACCTCCTACTGGGCTTCACAACAAAAAAAGCCACTACCAGCAACGCTGGTGGGCCTTTCTGTCGCCGCCGAGGTTAGTTGTCGGGTTCGGGTTGAAAGGCTAACCCTACTCGCCGCTGGCGAGATTCACCCCATTAGCAGGTCCCCCGGTCCGCCTAAGGCGAATTTGGCGTCGCAGCCGTTTGTGACCGCAATAACATATTAGAGGGGACATGCCAACCTGTCAAGGCCACGGCGAATCCACCGTCGGCGGCCGGCGACCTGCGGGCGGACCTACCGCTTGGGCTCAAGCTGCGTGGAAGAAGGGCAAACCGCGGAACCCTTGACACCGAATCGCGCCGATGCTACCTTCTAGCCACTGTCGCCCTTGGCTGCGTGCCCAAGGTGCGCTAGTCTGGTAATCAGATGGTCGCCCAAGTTCATAAGCACATGCCCGCGCCAACGATGCCCCCTGGCCGGGCCTAGGAGCGCCGCGTATGCAGCAGTACATCCTGCGGCGGTCCATCCTCAATCTGCTCGCCATATTCTTCGTTGTTACCCTGATCTTCCTGCTGCTCCGCATAGACACCGATCACGTAGTGACTCTCAGGGC
>CAYFYG010000317.1:0-1895 GCA_964347225.1 uncultured Dehalococcoidia bacterium
ACACCGTGGCGGCGGAGCACGTCGACTCCGGCCATGACGCGGCGGAATGAGCCGTGGCCACCGCGATCCCTTCGGACGATGTCGTGCACGGGAGCTGGTCCGTCGACGCTGATACCGACAAGGAAGTCGTACTGCTTGAGGAAGCTGGCCCAAGCGTCGTCGAGGAGCACACCATTCGTCTGCAGCGCGTTGCCGATCACGGTTCCCGGCCGCGCGTGCCGGTCCTCCAGCTCGACGACCCAGCGAAAGAACTCGAGCCCGACGAGCGTGGGCTCGCCGCCTTGCCAGACGAAGCCCGCCTGGCCGACGTCCGCGACGTACTCCATGTACTGAGGGAGGAGCGTCTCCAGCATGCCGCGATCCACGCGCCTGCGGAGGCGAGTCCCTTCTGAGGACTCGCGGTAGTAGCAGTAGCTGCAATCAAGGTTGCAGTCAGTGGACACGGTCTTGAACAGGATAGAGAGCGGTGGCATCTGTCGGTGCCCGCGAGACTGGCGCGAAATCAATGGAAAAGGTCGGCCGCATTATACTTGTTGGCCTGCCGGTGGTCAATCGCGGATGGGGTCCCCGACTGCAAGGTGCCAGGATCGCATATCCATCGTCCGTCACCTGTCTCGAGATTTGCCTCCCTTCGGCGTCATGTGATACCGTAAGCGCATCTGACCCTTGCGAGCCACCCCGCAGGCAGGGCCGAAGCGCGGCAGCCACATTCTCAACCGGTAGGAGGAGCCGACGGTGAGCGTGAGAGACGTTTACGACATCGGCGAGGTGCCGCCCCTCGGCACCGTCCCCAAGCAGATGTACGCCCAGTTGATCCGTCAGGAGCGCTTCGGGGAGCCGCAGCAGGCCTTCCAGGTGGAGAGGGTGGATGTGCCCGCCCTGAAGGCGGATGAAGTCCTCGTATTCGTCATGGCAGCGGGCATCAACTACAACAACGTGTGGGCCAGCCTTGGCGTCCCCGTGGACGTGATCAAGGTGCACGAGCGTGAGGGGGATCCTTCCGGCTTCCACATCGGCGGCAGCGACGCCTCCGGCATCGTCTACGCCGTGGGCGATGACGTCACCAATACCAAGGTGGGGGACCGCGTAGTGATCCACTGCGGCGTATGGAAGAGGGATGACCCGCACATCTTGGCGGGCGGTGACCCCATCGTGGCGCCCAGCGCCCTCATCTGGGGCTACGAGACCAACTGGGGCTCCTTCGCCCAGTTCTGCAAGGTTCAGGCCCACCACTGCCTGCCCAAGGCGCCGCACCTCACCTGGGAGGCGGCCGCCGCACCCACGCTGGTGGGCGCGACGGCCTACCGGATGCTCCACGGCTGGCCGCCCAATACCGTCAAGGAGGGCGACGTCGTCCTCATCTGGGGCGGCTCCGGCGGCCTGGGCTCCATGGCCATCCAGATCGCCCGCGAGGCCGGCGCCATCCCCGTAGCCGTCGTCTCCAGCGAGAGCAAGTTCGAGTTCTGCCAGCGGTTGGGGGCCAAGGGCTGCATCAACCGCAAGGACTTCGATCACTGGGGCATTCCCCCGCACTGGAAGAAGACGGCGGAGTTCGGCCGCTGGGCGGGGGGCGCGCGGGCCTTCGGCAAGGCGCTCTGGGACATCGTGGGCGAGCGCAAGAATCCGGCCATCGTCTTCGACCATCCGGGAGAAGACACGATCCCGACGTCCATTCTGGTGTGCGACAACGGGGGCATGGTGGTAATCTGCGCCGGCACCACCGGCTTCAGCGCCATGGTGGACCTTCGCTACCTGTGGATGCGGCAGAAGCGGCTGCAGGGCTCCCACTTCGCCAATGACGAGCAGGCGGCGGCGTTCAACCAGATGGTGATCGAGGGCAAGATCGACCCCTGCATGTCCCGGGTCTTTTCGTTCGAGGAGATCTCGGAAGCCCA
>CAYFYG010000318.1:0-1916 GCA_964347225.1 uncultured Dehalococcoidia bacterium
GCAGGATGAACGCAAATGGCACACCGCGAGTCGTGGTTCTCGGCGGCGGCTTCGGCGGACTTGAGTCCGCCTTCTACCTCGGTTGGCGCCTCGGCGACCGAGCCCGCATCACCCTCGTCTCCGATCAGGACTACTTCCTCTACAAGCCCAACACCATCTACATCCCCTTCGGCCTCGATCCCCAGAAGCTCCACATCGATCTCGCTCAGCCCACCAAACGACGCGGAATCGAGTTCCTCCGTGGTACGGTGCAGGAGATCGACCCCGCGGCCAGGGAGGTTCGCCTGGATGAACGGCGGCTCGCCTACGACTTCCTCGTGGTTGCCACGGGCGCGGCCATGCGACCAGACGAGATCCCCGGCTTGGCGGAGAACGCCCGCTCCGTCTGGACCGAGGACGACATGCTCAAGCTGCGGGAGGCCTACACGAAGCTGGTCGACGAGGCGGGGCCCGGTGAGCGTAAGCGAGTCCTGTTCCTGATCCCACCCAACAACAAGTGCTCAGGCCCGCTCTACGAGATGGTCATGATGCTGGAAACGTGGCTGCGGAGGAAGAAGGTCCGCGACCACGTCGATATAACCTGGACCACCTTCGAGAAGGGCTACATTCAGGTCTTCGGCCCCCGTCTCAACGAGGTCATCTCCGAGGAGTTTCGCCACCGTGGCATCGAGGGCCGCACCGAGCATGTCGTCTCGGAGGTCCAGCCCGACGCCGTCGCCTACGGCAACGGCGAGCGCCTGCCCTATGATCTCCTGGTCTCTTTCCCGCCTTACGTGGCGGGCACCCGATACCCCTCGCTGCCGGCCGACGAACGTGGCTTCGTCCAGACCGTCTTCGAGACCCGCCAGGTCGTCGACCACCCCGAAATCTACGCCGTCGGGGACAGCGGCGACTTCCCCGTCAAGCAGGCCTTCGAGGCCTTCCTCCAGGCCGACGCCGCAGCCGAACACCTGGCGAGCCAGGTGCTCGGTACCAGCGGCGCCCCACCCTTCGAGCCCACCAGCATGTGCATTCTCGAGATGTTGGACAAGGCCACCTTCGCCCAGGTGCCCCTGCGCCTCACCGGTCGCCCTGAGCTGCCCGTCGAGGTTCGACAGGAAGACATCGACCAGTACAAGGTCGGATCCTCGCCGGGCTGGCGCGTCGGAAAGAAGATGCTTGGGCTCTACCTGCCCTACCGCTTCAAAGCGGGAAAGCCCTTCCACGCCGGTACCCCCTGGCAGGCGATGGAGGTGGGGCTGAAGGTCATGTCCTCGCTGCTGGCGAGGTAGCCTCGCCCCACTTAGCGTAGCGCTCCTCCAGCAGCCGCCGCAGGGGCCGCTCTTCCTCCGGGATGAGATCGAAAGCCAGCCGGGCCGCGGCCTGCGCCACTACCCACCGCTCGACGACTTCCATATCCAGGGGCCGCGCCCGCCGGTACGCCCGCAGGTAGGCAGACGTCAGCAGCCTGCGGCCGATATGCGTCAGCAGCCGCAGCGCGGTGGACGTGCCCGGAGGGGGCTCCCCGATGCTCAGCACCACTAGACTGCGGGCCACGTCCCCTGCCGCGTCGCCCCGCTTGGCGTTCGTCCAGTCGATCACGACGGGCGTCTTCCCCGCCATCAAGATGTTCCCCGGATGGAAGTCGCCGTGGCACAGTCTGTCCCCGTCCGGAAGCCCATTCAAGATGTCGAGCGCGAACTCCGCGAGGTGCCGAGGCATCCGATCGGACGACCCTATCCACTCTCGCAGCGTCTCCCTCAGAGACGGTATCTTGCTCGACCCAGTCGCAGCGTGGAGCCGAGCGTGCATCTCGCCCGTCACCCGCCCGACCCAGAACACCTTCCACGGGCGCCGGCCCACCAGCGTCAGCAGGTCGGGCCCCTCGATGCGCTCCATGACCAGCCCCGGGCGCCCCATGACCGTCGTCAGGCTGT
>CAYFYG010000319.1:0-12279 GCA_964347225.1 uncultured Dehalococcoidia bacterium
GGCGCCGACTGGGAAACCATCGGTTGTTGGAGGGCTAGCCCAACGTGCTGGCGGGGCGCTGCGGCGCATGGGCGAAGGACTGGAGAGATGGGGACGTGCCGTGCCGCCGAGGGAGATAGACCCGGCCTGATGATTTGGCGACCGCCGGAGTAGAAATCCGGGAGTCACCCGGCTCTCAAAATGCCTTCAATCGCTATCTAGGACAGGGGCAGTCGGGTGCCCGAATTCGGCCAATCCCCCAGTCGCGAACGAATCCTCCAGTCAGCATTGACCGGACGGGACGGCCGAGATAGCAATATTTGAGCGATCAGAACTTAGATAACAATGCCTAATGGAGGGCCCGGTGGGATTCGAACCCACGACTCCCGGATTAAAAGATCGCGACAGCTCGTCCCAGCCCGTCCTGACACGTCATGTTGATGCCAGTTTCGTATCTGAAAACTGTCACCCTCGTCCCGTCCTGACAGTTCTCTTCGCGGGGCTTGTCGCCGCGTTGGGCGACAAAATGACGACAAATGCTGAGAGCCTTAACATTTGGGATCCCTCGTCTGGCGCCTGATGCTTCCCAATGCGAGGACCTGCTTGCGAAGCTGAGGCTCGCCTTTGCGGCCCGATCACCCCGTTCCGTATTCGGTTGTGCTCACCCTTGCGACCACAGGCTGATGCTCACCTTAGCCATACCTCTGAGCATCTGCCTTTCAGCGCTGCAAAAAGCAGCACAGCCCGGCTTCTCGCCCATCAGCCAAATCGGCATGGCCAGGTGGCTTGCGCACTGTCGCAGGAGGATCAGCTCAATCTCCTTCTGGGACATCGAAACCTCCTCTAGCCCTCGCTGGGCCCGCCTTGACGCCAGTCTTTGCCGCACCGCACATCGACCCAAAGCGACTATGTCGCGAGCGCTGGCCTCTGGGCCACTTCCAGCGCCGATTCTGGCAGTAACCAGTTGATCTCTCCGTAACCGTCATGCATTCATCCTCGCGAGTAGCTCGTTTGCCTCCGCCAGGTCCGGTTCGGCACCGATGCGGGAGAGGATAGCCGTAGCCCGCTCCAGCGCCTTCCGAGCCGTCGTTGTTGGCTTGTTGCTTTGTCCCGATCGCAGCTCAGCAAGACCGATCAGCGAACGCGCTTGCTCATAGTTGGCTCCGATGCGCTGGGCGAGGGCGATGCTGGTCCGCAGGTGCGAGCGCGCCGCCGTCGGGTCTCCCAGAGCAGCCAGCGCGTTGCCCAACAGCCTTTCGCCTCGCGCCTCAAGCAGCTTGGCCTGCAAAGCCCTGGCTCTCGTGAGGGCGAGTCGGCTCTCCCGCCGAGCGTCCTCTGCTCGGCCCTGAGCGAGGCGCAGTTCGGCTAGCTGCAGCCGTGCCTCCGCGAGGAGGCCCTGCGCTCCCACGTGTCGAAGGAGGCGGAGACCTGAGCGCAGATGTCTGTCGGCAGTATCGAGATCGCCCTGAGCCAACCGACAACGGCAGATGTTGACCTGAGCTAGGCCCGCCACCGCGGCCACGTCGGCTCCGGAACGGTGGATCCCCACCACGTTCTCCATATGGATCATCGCCTCATCGATCCGGCCCAGGGTCAGCAACACCTCGCCCAGGTTGTTGCGAACGATGGCCGCGTGCGACCGATTGCCGAGCCGCTCGTCGGCCCTAAGGCCCACGTCGTAGTGGTAGAGAGCGCCATCAAGAGTGCCCATCAGTTGGTAGCATGCGGCGAGGTTACTGTTGGTCATAGCCTGGCCAGGGAAGTCACGCAGCTCGTGAGTTAGCCGCACCGCTGGCCGCAGATGCCGGATCGCCTGGCGGAGCGCTCCCTGCTCGATGTAGGGATTGGCGAGCACCTGGTGGGCCCAGGCAAGCTGGTGTTGGTCGCCGCTGCGTCGGGCCAGCGCCAGCCCCCGTCGGCCCCAGCGAATCGCCTCCTCATACAGGCCCTTGCGAAAGAGCGACATGCTCTTCGCCGTATACACTTGTGAGCCCACGCGGCCCGGCCGTCTGGGAAGCGCATCCTCCGCCTGATCGAGCCAGCGGAGCGATTCGTCGAACTGTGAGCGTCGCTCGCAGCAGACGGCTAACTTGCGGCATAGTGAGGCCTCGCGAGCCGAAGGGCTACTGGACCAGGATCCGAGTCGAGGGCGTCCGCGTCGCCCGCACCTGCGCCACTCCGCCAGTGATTCCGCGAAGGCGTCGGCCGCTTCGCGGTGGTGCCCCGCGGTGCCCAGCGTATCGCCCAAGCGCTCCAGCAGCAGGCCACGGTCCGCGTCGCCGTAACCTCGCGCCTTGTACGAAGCGGCGAGGGAGCGCCGATAGTAGTCGACCGCTTCACGGCTGGCGAACACGGCGGCCGCCCGATCCCCGGACATCGCGGCGTACTGCACAGTTTTCGCAGGATCGTCGGCTAGGTCGTAATGATGGAGGAGAAGATCGCACACCGACTCCAGATCATGAGCTCGCTCCCCCTCGATATGACTAGCCACGCTCCGGTGAAGCCGGCGACGCTGGGCGTACGGGAGCGTTTCGTAGGCAACTTCCTGAGTCATGACGTGGGAGAAGGCGTAGGTCGTCGGGTCGTCCCGTTCAACGCGCGTCAGCCCGCGTCGGCTCAGGCTCACCAGTGCCTGCTCCACTGCGCCTTGCTCCCCGCGCCCGGCGAGGAGCGTCTGGAGGAGCGGAAGCTCGAAGGAAGGGCCAATGACCGAGGCAAGACGAAGGACGGTCTTTTCTTCGGAGGGCAGCCGGTCGAGACGGGCCATCATGACATCGTTGATGGTCTCCGGCAAGTGCCCTTGGTGGATCGCCCCACTGCGTGCTAACTCCTGGAGGAACAGTGGGTTTCCCTGGGCCCTAGCTACTATCGCCTCAACCTCCCGGTCAGACAGGTCGGCCAGAGAGGCCACGAGGTGCCGGGCGTCCTCCGTTAGCACCTCACGAAGCTGCACGTGCACGGGAGCGCGACCGTGAGAAAGCTCCTGAGGCAATGCTCCCTGACGCGAGGTGATACAGGCCATAAGGCGGCTGTCGCCACCGGTCAAGACGTCGGACAACAGCTCCAGGGAGGGGCCGTCTGCCCAGTGAGCATCTTCGAACATGAGGAGCAGAGGATGGTCCCGGGCTGTCGCATGAACCACCTCGACGATCGCGGCTGTGAGGCGCTGCCGCCGGGTCTTGGCGTCGAGCGATTGCAGCAGAGGGTCATCGTCCACGGGCAGGGAGAGCAGCTCACCGACGAGGGGCGCGAAGACTTCAAGTTCAGGTCGCGCTTGTCCTATCATCGTTCTCACCCTGTCCCAGGCTTCCCGAGGGCTGTCTGCAGCCTCGATGCCAAACAGGGCCCGAAGCAGTCCAACCCAGGGCGCGAACGGGGTGCTTGAGGTATGGGATTGGCAGAATCCGGCTACATCGCGCCATCCCATGGACCGAAGGCGGGCGACAAGTTCGCCCGTCAGGCGTGACTTACCAAGACCGGTCCCACCGGTAACGTAAGCCCAGCGGTGTCGTCCGCGGGCCGCCTGGCGAGCCAGTTTGGTGAGCGAATCCAGCTCCGCCGCTCGACCTACCAGCGGCGATGCGCTCTCCGTCTCGAGTCGCTGCGCCGGAGCGCTGGCCCCTTCCAGCCGATAAACGTGCACAGGGGCGCTCTTCCCCTTGACACGGATGGGCCGCAGGCGGCGGAGCTCGAATTCCGCACCAGCCCGCTCCGCCGTAGCACCTGACACCAGCGTTTGGCCGGACCGGGCAGCGCCCATCAGCCTGGCGGCAAGATTGACGCTGTCGCCGATGACGGTGTACTCACGTCGCCGGGACGACCCTATCTCGCCGGCGAATACGAAGCCAGAGTTGATCCCGATGCGCTGCGACAGCTGCAGATCGGAGGACTGCAGTTCGCGCTGAATCTCCAGACCGCAGTGGAGAGCGCAGGCCTCCTCCCGCTCCTGAGAGATTGGCGCCCCGAACAACGCCATCAATTTGTCACCCTCTTCCGCGAGGTCGCTGCCGGCCAGGAAGCCCCCGTATCGCTCCAGGCTAGAGATGACCATCCTCACATAAGCATCAACCTGGGCGAGGGCCTGGCTATCCCCCGCGGTCTTGAGCAGTCGGGACACTCCGTAGATAGTGATGAACAGAGCGGTCACACGCCTGTGCTCGCCGGGGAATCCGGACAGACGACCGTCGGCCAGGGGGGGCATGAGGTACCGCCGGAGGACGTCGCTCGGCGCCCTGGTCTTGGCCCGACTGGCCTGCCGCATGTCCGGGGGCTTGATTCGTCGCACCCGCCAGATCCCCCCGGTGGTGGTCGGTATCAGGTGACATTCAGGGCCGAGAAGCGCTGCCGTCTCAGCGCTGACCACCACCTGGCCTGGTGAGGCCGCCGGTTCAACGGCCGCTGTTCGGTTCACGTCCGGACCCAACAGGAGGTAGTGCAGCACTCCATCCGGCTGACCTACGGAAGCGGATAAGAAGCGGCCGGAGTGGACGCCTATGCGCATGCGAAGCCGGTACGCCTCGTCGGCCACCGAGACCCAACGGAATTCCCTCATGGCCTTCTGCATTTCCTGGCCGCAGGCGGCCGCGCATGGGGCGTGGTCCCGGTCGGAAAAGAGAAGCAGCATGGCGTCGCCCCCGAACTTCATCTGCACGCCGCCCCAGCGGTCGGCGATTTCCAGCATCCGGTCGAAGTAGCGGTTGAGCACGGCCGCCATGAGTTCGGCACCCTCTTTGCCGCGCTGGGCCAGGCTCTCGGACATGGCAGTAAACCCGGTGACGTCGCAGTGCATCAGCGAACCGATCAGCCACTGACCCCAGAGAGGCGACTGGTTGGGGTGGCTGGCCCACCGGTCAACTAACGGCGCGGGAAGATAGGGCAGGAGAGCGTCTTGGCTGGATCTCCCGGTCGTTTGCATCGGCTCCGCAGAGGACTTCAAGGTCGAAGCGCTACCCGCTTGTGAGGGCTGCTGTGCGGACCCTGCTGGAACACCCATAGTAACAAGTCGTCTGGGCGGTTGTTCTCTGTCGGTGCGGAGTGACGTCCCTACTGAGGACGCAACCCAAATGCCGTGGGTAGCTTACGAGACTGACAGCCCGGGGCGGGCAGCCTATGTTGTGGCCGAGGAGCCAGACAACGGCGTCATCACCGATGTCGACCGCCTCAGCGAGCAGCCTCCAGCAACGCTCTCTGCCGGAGAGGGCAGGAGGAAGTGGCAGCGGACGCCGCGCCGCCGCAACCGATCCCAAGAGACCCCAGCCTGGGCTCACCGCTGCTAGCGCAGGACGTAGCCGAGGAAGCCGGTGTCCGGCATATTGTCTAGTTTGCCCGTCTCCGGCTCGGAGGGGACGCCCGCCTGGCTCTCACCGAACCACTGTATGTGGTCACCGCTGGTCCTGCCGATCTCCGCCAGGTCGAAGGAGAATCTCAGTTCGCCGCCTTCCACCTCTGCGCTGAGGCTGACCAGGCCGGTTGCAGAGCCGCCGTCGTACTTGAGGAGAAAATCAGGGTTGCCGTCGAGCGGATCCCGGAAAGTCTTGGTCTTGTTGTCAAAAGTGCCGACGTCCATCATGACGCGGTATTGGAAGTCGCTGGAGATCGTCCTTTCCACACGCATGGCGACGGTGACGGTTGTTGCATCGTTGTCCACATGGCATCCGATAAGGTCTGCATCCGCACTTAGCGCGTCGGTGGGGTCGCAGCGAAGCATGAGCGATACGTCGTCGAGGCCGACGCCGCCGTCCGCGTCGGTCACCTTGAGGGTCGCCGTGAGCAGCGACGGGGTGCCCGCTGCGTATATGTGCTCCACGGCAAAGGTGGCGTTGCCGGCCCCATCCACAGTCACGTCCACCGTGCGGGCCTCCTCAGGTGCGAGGAGTCCACTGTCAAAGGTGCCGTCGCCGAAGTCCCACTGGAAGGAGATGGGGGGAGTCAGGTCGGTGAACTCAGATACGGTGGCGGTGAGCTGCACCGGTAGGCCAGGGGTGAAAACCTTGTCGGGCCCGGCGTCAACGGAGATGAGACTGAAGCCGCCCGCGGCCTTGGCCGTAAGGGTGGCGGGGTTATTGGCGCCGTCAATCACTTGCAGAACCAGGTCGGCGTCTGCCGGGAAGTCGGGGACTTCCACGGTGAACGGACCTGGGCCAGACAGCGGGCCGCTAGCGATGGAGGTGACGGTCCCGCTGCTGCCGTCGCGGGCGATGAGGAGGACGATGATTTGACTGATGCCGCTGAAGTCGTCGCTGGCCTCAACGTTGACGGCGACGGTCGTGTCGTCGATCTGGCTGAGGCTCACGCTGCTGACCAGCGGTGGCTGGAAGTCGTCGGATGAGGAGCGCAGCAGGCCCAGGCCTAGCTCAGTCCAAATGCGCTCACGGCCCAGGACCGGATCTCCTGGACCGCTCGTGCAGCGGAACTGGGCCGGGGTAACCACAAGGTTCTGGAGGAGGGCTCCTCCCGTATCGAGGCTATTGACGATGGCCAGCACTGAGGGCCAGTCACCGGGAATGCATATCTGGAGCTCGGGTCTACCCGACTGCCACTCTCGGTCGGGCCGAGAGATGAGGGGGTCAAAGGGCAGGAGATCCGTAAAGGAGCCACCCGTCAATACGACGCCATGCACTGGGTCCAACGCACCGTTGTTGATTTCTTGGACTACGCGGGGCTGGATCGGGCGGCCGGCGGTGACCTGAACATCGCCATCCGCGGTGATGTAGCTGCCGTCGTCACTTATCACCTCCTCGAGGGCGATTGGGTCCAAGGGGACTCCGTCGACTGTCAGGGTGAGGTCACCGAAGTAGATGCCAGCGGTCTGGGCCTGTAGAGACTCGACGGCAGCGACGACGGCTTGGGTGGGGGGATCGACCTGGTACATGGGCAGGCCGAATAGCGTCGACTGGATGGAGACCTTCTCGTCGTACTCGGTCATAGCGAGCTGGCCGGTCAGGTAGAACTGCTTGGCCGTGATGAAGGCGTCGCCGACGATAGCGTTAGGCTCGACCAACTCTCCGGCGAATGTGGCCAGGAGGAGTTCGGTGAACAGTACGCCCGGCTCCTCACCCACGCCAAAGCCGGTGTTGGCGACGTAGACGGCTTGCTGGCGGGCCATGGCCTGGGGGAAGTCGGTGGCGGGGTCAATGCCGAGACCGGGGTCCACAGGCAGCGAAGAGTCATCAGGTACGTTGAGGCCGCTGTGACAGCCCATGGAAAAGACGATCCGTCCGGCGGCATCGGCATCGGCCACGTCGCTGCTGGTCATGATGTCGTTGAAGTCATCGTTGGCGAAGCCGAAGGCGGAGAGAGCAGCGTAGTGGGTCATGTGAGCGTTGAGAGCGCTGACGTCGTGCGCGGCGCATTGCAGGGGGTCGCCCTCGCCCAGAAGTTCGCAGCGCAGGTCGTCGGCGTTCCAGTCGGGGTCGGGTGGTGTGATGAGCGTATCCGTAGTCGTGCCCAACGCGTCGGCCATGGCCTGGGCACCGTCATCGAAGAAATCATATCCCGATGCGAAGGCGGTCGAGAGGTCAAGGACTCCGTTGCTGTCCAGGAAGGCGCCGGCGGCGGCCATGATCTCGTCGGGCGTCTCGATCAACCGGCCGGTAGGCATGTCCGGAATGTAGAGCTCCCGTCCCTGCCACAGGGAGGGCACGAAGTCGACGTAGTAGTCGTCGGTGAGGTTGTAGCCGCCCGAGATGCTGGCGAAGAGCGGGCCCGGCTGGAGGAAGGCGTCGGGGAGATAGAGGCTCTCGTTGCTGATGGTGGTCTCGTCGGGGACGCGGTGGTGAGGGATGACGTCGTCGCCTCCGGCGAGGACGATGTACTGGATGCTAGGATGGGAGTCGAGGTAGGCAAAGATCTCGCTGCGGATCGCCGCGGTGACGTCGTTGGCCTTGTCCACATCGCAGGGGCTGCTGTCCCACTCGTAGTAGATTGTGCTGGGCAGGGAGATGATGTCAGCGGCGACCGTCGGGTGCTGAGCCAGTGCTATGAGACCCGTATCCGGATCGTTCAGCACGGCGTTCCACGCCGCCGCGCCGTAGATCTCCTCGAATCTCTCTTGCTGCGTGACGATCAGGGTCTTGGGCTGCGGGTCCTGATCCCAGAGGGGTAGCGTGGGCGTTGGTGAGGGGATGGGGCTGGGGAGAGGCTCGCCGCCGCATTCCCCACCAAGGACGTCGAGATCCAGCGGCACCGACGTTTCTATCTGCAGGGAGTAGGGTATCGTGCTGAAGGCGCCGTTGTACCCTACGACGGCGACAAACAGCTCGGTGTCCGGGAGGTCAGTGCGAACGAGGACAGTCTCGTCCTCCAGACCGCGGTTGGCGGAGTATCCTACAGCCCTCGCCAGGCAGTCCGGGTCGTCAGCATCAGCCGCCCCGTCGGTGCCGTTGTCAATGTCATCGCCGCAGGTATCGGGGCCAGCTCCGTCCTCGGAGAGAGCCGGGTTGAAGGCGATGTCCGCCAAACCGAGCTCCGCCAGACCGAGGTCGGCGCCGCCGGCTTCGTCTCCCTGCGGGGGAGCGCCGAACATCTGGGACAAGGGGAACTGATCGAAGGTAATGGGGCTGAGGTACGGACTGAGGTATGGACTCAGGTAGGGGGTCTGGAAGGGGCTGAGGTAGGGGCTGAGGTAAGGGCTAAGGTAGGGGCTAAGGTAGGGACTGAGGTAGGGGCTCAAATATGGGCTAAGGTATGGACTCAAGTAGGGGCTGCTGAGGTAAGGGCTGAGGTAGGGACTGAGGTACGGGCTCAGATACGGGCTGAGGTAGGGACTCAAGTAGGGAGCCGTTGCCACGTCGTGCGGCACCTGATCCAGGACGATAAGGTCGAAGTCGGCCGACAGGTCTCCCAGCGTCACCAGGAGCTCGCTGCCAGCGGGCAGGGCCTGATCGCCTGGCAGGCGCACCTCGAAGATGTCGACGACGTCGGCAGGCGAATCGAGGTCGGAGAGGTACACCCAGCCGCTTTCCAGCGACGGGGCGTCCGCCAGCGTGTCGTTGGGCTCGCGGCTGTCGACGCTTCCGAGTACATTTACCTCGAAATCGTCGGACGCGGACTGAGGTGGCACGGCGTCGTCCTCGACCGTCAGGGTACCGGTGAGAATCCCTGGACTCGCGGGCGCTGTGTAGTCACCAGTCACTCTGCCGGCGCCGTTCTGCTCATCAACGGCGGCGATGATGGGCGAGTCGTTTACCGTCCATGAGGCCGTGTGCTGGTCGAGGTAGCCGGGTTCCACAAAGCGGCCGAAAAGCGTAGCGTCTTGGCCGGCCAGGACCTCGACGTTGAGGGCGTTGACGAGCATGCTGGCGTTGACGACGGCTGCTGCGGGCACAGGAGTGCCGTCAGTGGCGGTTCCACCTGTGCACACGGTGTCAGATGCGCCGAAGGGGTCGGTGACGGTGAGGCAGACCTCGTACTCGCCGTCGTGGGGGAAGATCAAGGCTGGGTCCTGGACGGACCTGATTTGCGGCTCGTTCGGGTCGATCCCCGGGCCGGTTATCTTCCAGAGCCAGGATTCGATGCTGTCGCCGGGGTCAGGGTCATACGACAGGTCGGTGAACTGGACGAGAGTGCCCTCCACCGGGTCATTGGGTGAGAACTCGAAACTGGCCACCGGAGGCGTGTTCACGTTGTCGAAGTAGGCCCAGGTGGCGTGGGCGTTGTTATCGCGGCCCTCCACGCTGTAAGTGAGGGTGACTTCGCGTCCGTCATCGGGGAGACCGCTGATCTCCACCTGGCGCCAGCCGCTATTCAGGAAGTCGCCTCGCTTGCCAGCATCGATATCGAATTCGCACGGCGTCTGAGAGCACACGATTGAGGTGCCGTCAGGCATGGTTAGAACCAGAGGGTCGGTCGGGTCGGCGGTGGCGGCATCGCCGATGGGAAAGACGGTGCCGGGTGCCGACGGGTCCGTCAGACCGAACCGAAACAGATCGTCGCCCCGGTGCTCCCATGAGAAGGCCCAGAAGGAAAACAGAAGCTTGTCGCGGTCTGACTGGAACGTCTGCGAGATTGTGTTTCCACCCAGATCTTGCTTCTGAGAGATGTCCTTGGGAGTCCCCAGCCGCGTCATGAGCTGGCCGCGGAACGGATCAACCGTGATGTTCTGGCCAGCGTAGGTCTGGAAATCCGCCGGGCCTTCCTGGCCGACCACGACCGCGGCGTCGGCCCCAGCGACGATATCCCACGCCACGGGCTCGCCGTAGGGATCGATCCCCTCCTCAAAGCCGGGATTCTGAAGACCTCCTGGGGACGCCGAGGTCAACAGCTGATCCCCTGAGGCCAACAGCCCAACGAGAACGACGGCTGCAATGGCGATACCGAGAGCGCCAAATCTCACCATGCTGGACATGTCCACACCCCTCCCGGGTTCCCGAAGCTACAGGCCCCGCCGGTTCCCGGCGAAGGCCCACTACGTGCCGCAACGCTGCTTCCCGCTCACCGATGGTGATGGCGCGCGATAGCTGCGATCTACTGTTGACCAGTTCCCCTCTTTCAACCTCCACACGACAAGTCGAATCTTCCTCTCAGCCTTGGGATTGCCGTGCCCGCGCCAGATCCTCATCCAGACTGCGGATACGTCCACACATCTTCTGCAGGATACGGAACGCCAAGGAAGGGTCCTCGTGCACCCGCCTCATGAACGACCGCTTGTCCAGAGTGAGGATTCGGGCCGTTCCTTTGGCTCGGACAGTGGCGGAGCGGGGCTGTCGGTCGAAAATGGCCATTTCGCCGAAGACGTCGCCGGCCGCCAGTTCCCCCAGCGCAACCTCGGTACCATCGCCTTCGCGCACGACCTCCGCCCGGCCCGCCTGGATCACATACATCCAGTCCCCTGGGTCCCCCTGGCGGCAGATCACTTCTCGGTCGGCGTATTCCTTACCCAGCGCGCCCGGTTCCATCTTCGGATTTCTCTCCTTTCCTGCGGCCGTCCCTGCGGAGGGCCAGCGCGCTTTCCCAACCGAACCGTCCCAAGAAGCGGGGATCGAGGGTGTGGAAGAAGACATCGCGATAGGGGGCGCTGCCCGTGAACATGTCCCACAGCACGATGCTCATGCGCCGGGCCGCGCCCGGGCGCGTCTGCTCGTTGGCGGTCATCCTGACGACGCCTCGCACGAGTGGCCCCAAAGCCTTGATCCAATGAACTACGCCGAAGATGAGCGACCCGAAGCGGTTATCCCCGGCAACGGAGCGGTAGGTGGGCCAATAGTGTTTCTTGAAGTCAGCGGCGGACACGCCACTGAAGACGGCGGTTCTGGCAGCCGCCTTCGCCGTTCGATAGGCCGCTCCGATACCATCCTTGTAGAGCCGCGTCACACCGCAATCCCCCACCAGCACTACCCGGTCCATCGAGGGTGTGTCTACCTCTCGCAAGTTGATCTTTGGGGAGCAGTGGCAAGCACCTTGAGCTGGCGTCAACGTCTCTGGGAAGCAGCGTTTGACGGCTGGGTTGCTGAAGAACGCGCTGACCAAGTCTCGGTCGATGTCGTGACCCAGGAGGCAGACGGTCAGGTATTCGCCTTTGGGGATAATGGCAGCGCAGTCAAGGCGGGGCATGTCGATGAGGAAGATGTGCATTGAGTTGCCGAAGTGTTGGGTGACGGCTTCATGGCCGAGGTTCACTTCGGTTATGTAGGCCTTGGTCGTTTTCGGGCGCTTGCACTGGAACCCCAGACTCTCATAGAGGTCCCAACCTGACGAGTTGACCCCGGTGGCGCCGACCAGCAGGTCGTAGGTCTGGGCAGTGTCCTTCAGCCGCATCTGGGGTCGGCTATCGTCCCAACCGACTTCGGGGACGCGGGTGTGTACTACGTTGGCGCCCAGTTCCTGGGCCGAGCCCAGCAAGTAGCCATCCAGTCCTCCCCACTTCACATCCTCGATGTCTCTGGGCCCGCCACCCCGGTGAAGCGCAGCTATTCTTTTCTCCCTAAGTGGGGCATCAATCCTCACGCTCCTGTTCTTCGTGTGGAGGACATACGAGTCGATTCCTCTCTGTACCACGGATGAGGGGAGATTGATTCCTTCCACGGCCAGAGCTTGGATCAGGGATTCTGAGACGATACCCCCGCACATATTGCAGCCGCCTGGACCAGGCTTGGCGAAATCGCGTGGCTCGTAGATGTCCACGCCGATATCCAGATCCATCCGCTCTGCGAAGGTGAGGAGGAAATAGGCGAACATGGAGCCACCCGGACCGCCGCCGATCACGCCGATTCGGGAGCCGTCCTCAAGAGTCATGCTCATGTCAGCCATCATGCTACCTTATCCTATGGCATTCGCCGCCCCACCAGAGCAACCCAGATAGGG
>CAYFYG010000320.1:0-6810 GCA_964347225.1 uncultured Dehalococcoidia bacterium
CGCGCGATCGCCGGCCCCGCAACGTCCCCACCTGGCTCATCATCCTTGGAATCGTCGTGGCGCCGCTTGGGCTCCTCCTGGTGGCTCTGCAGGATCGTGAGCGCCCCATCGCCTGGGCCGCCGGCTTCGGCACGCTCGGCCTGGTGGTCGGTGCCCTGCTAATGCAGTGGGGGCTCGCCAGCGACCTCGCCTTCCCCTTTGCCCTGGGCTTCTCCGTTGTCTTCTTCGGCGCCGCTACGGTCCTCCGTTTCTTCGGCCTCTCGCCTCGGGTCGCGTTCACCACTGCAGGGTTGTTCGTAGTGGTCGCCTGGGGGCTCTTCGCCGGCAACCGGCTGAAGTGGCTCGTCGGTGATCTGGAGGGAGACATTGAGATGTTCTTCCTCAGCGGCATCGCCATGGTCGCCGCCTCTACCTTCGTCCTCATCTACAACTCGGACCTCGTCCTGGCCGTGATCTCCCGCCTCGGCGGCTTCTTCGGCGCCATCCTCCCCGCGATGAAGACGGCGGTCGCCTACCCCCTTGCCTCCAAGTTCCGTACCGGCATGACCCTGGCCATGATCTCCCTCGTCGTCTTCGCCCTCACCGTCATGTCCACCATGAACCTCAACTTCGACCGCCTCTTCCTCGCCGACACCGCCCGCGGCGGCTGGGATGTCATCGTCGACGAAAACCCTAACAACCCTATTGAAGACCTGCCCGCGGTCCTCCGCGCGGCCGATTCCGACGCCCCCGAGAGCTTCCGCGCCGTCGGCCGCGTCTCCCTCAAGACCACCTCAATCGTCGCCGAGATCGACACCTCCAACCCCACCTTCCGCAGTTGGTATGACTACCCAGTCCTTGGCGTTGATGATGGCTTCGTGGAAGGGGGCGACATCCGCTTGACGGCGCGTGCCCGCGGCTTCGACAGCGATGAGGCTGTCTGGGAAGCTATGAGGGGTGAGCGGCCAGTCGCCATCGTTGACGGCTTCACCGTGGAGGGTGGCGGGATGTTTCAGGAGGACACCTTCGATATTTCCGCTATCGAGCCCGATGACACTGAATTCGACCCGGTCACCATCGAAGTGCTCGACGAGATCACTGGCCGCAAGCGTCTCGTGGACGTCATCGGCGTCATAGATTTCGGGGCCAGCGCTACCTTCTTCGGCGTCTATATCCAGGACGAGATCTTCGACGCCGTGTTCCGCGAGCCCGATGTCTCCCGCCACTACGTGGGACTCCAGGATCCGGACGACTCGAAGGCCGTGGCCCAGGACATCGAGGCCTCGCTCCTCACCACTGGCGTCCAGGCTGAGTCCCTGAAGCAGCGCATCGACGATAACCAGGCCCTGGGCCGCAATTTCTTCCGGCTCATGCAGGGCTTCATGGGTCTCGGCTTGTTTGTCGGCATCGCCGCCGTGGGCGTCATCGCCTTCCGTACCGTCGTCGAGCGTCGGCAGCACATCGGCATGCTGCGCGCCATCGGCTACAAGCGGAGCACCGTGGCCTTGAGCTTCATGCTGGAATCGTCGTTCATCACCCTTCTGGCCGTCCTCTCCGGCGTGGGACTTGCCCTGTGGCTGTCCTTCTTCCTGATCACGAGCGACGATTTCCCGTCTGACCTGGGCGGCTTCTTCATACCGTGGACCGAGATTGCCATCGTTGGCGGACTCACGTACGTGGCTTCTCTGTTCATGACCCTTATCCCGTCTCTCCAGGCCTCGCGCGTCTACCCGGCCGAGGCGCTGCGCTACGAGTAGCTGCTGAGGCGTTCTCGCCCCTGGCACTTGACATTTTGCCCAGCCACGCTAGCATCAGGGATAGACTTGGCCGGGTAGACTCCGCAGCACCTTGCCTCCTCTCCTGCGGGTCGCAGATGCTCGCCGTGAGTGTGCGTCATGACGAAGAAGAAAATCCGACGAGGAAACGGCTCACGCGCCTCCGCTGACATCGCTGGCAGCAAGCTAGCGGAGCGCGAGCTACGAGGGCTGGAAGAGGAGTGGCGCTCCCTGGCGGAAAATATCCCCGACATTATCGTCACCCTCGATGCTGACGGCACGATCCTGTTCGTCAATCGCACCCTATTCGGCGAGGCGATCGAAAGCGTGGTCGGCACCAGCGTCTACGAGTACACGCCGCCGCAGCAACACGATGAGCTGAGGAAGCGCCTGCAAAGGGTCTTCGAGAAGGGGCAGGCCCACAGCTTCGAGATGGGCGGACCGGGTGCCTTTGGCCGCCCTTCGTGGTACTTCAGCCGTATTGGGCCCATCGTGCGGGACGGCAGGGTTGTGGCCGCGGCTCTGATCACTACGGACATCACCCAGCGCAAGCGGGCAGAAGAGGTCCTGCGGCAGAGCGAGGAGAAGCTGAGGGCGCAATACACAGGCATTCCCGTTCCCACCTACACATGGCAGAAGGCCGAGGAAGATTTCAGACTGGTTGACTACAATGCCGCCGCCGAGCTGGCGACTGAGGGCCGTGTTGCCACACTACTTGGGAAACTAGCCAGCGAGACGTACCAGGACTCGCCGGACATACTCGATGACTTTGCCCGCTGCTTCCATCAGCGGACCACTGTGAAGCGCGAGATGCTCTATCGCTTCCGGAGTACCGGTGAGCGCAGGCACATGGCTGTCAGCTACGTCTTTGTCCCACCGGACCTCATCATGGTCCATGTCGAAGACGTCACTGATCGCAAGCAGGCGGAGGAGGCGCTCCGGGACAGCGAAGAGCGCTACCGGACCCTCGTCGAGACTGCCCGGGACGTCATCTACACTGTGTCCGCGGATGCCACAATTCGGTCACTCAACCCCGCGTTCGAGACCGTCACTGGCTGGTCGCGCGCTGAGTGGGTCGGCAGGCCGTTCGCGGACATCATTCATCCGGATGACCTGGCGACTGGCATGGAGAACTTCCGCCGCCTCCTGCAAGGACAGGTGCCTCCGAACTCCGAGATTCGCATCCTCGCCAAGGTCGGCGAATACCTCACGGGAGAATTCGCGGCAAGACCGCTGTTTGCCCGCGGGAAGGTGGTCGGCGCCTTCGGCATCGTTCGCGACATCACCGAGCGCAAGCGGGCGGAGGAGGCGCTGCGACAGAGCGAAGAGCGCTTCCGGAGCACGCTGGAAGGTATGATGGAGGGATGCCTCATCGTCGATTTCGATTGGCGCTATCTGTACGCCAACGATGCCGTTGCCAGGCACACCAGCCGGACCAAGGAAGAACTCCTCGGCCACACCATGATGGAGATGCACCCGGGCATTGAGAACACCAAGGAGTTCGCCCACCTCCGCCGCTGCATGGAGGAGCGCGTCCCACACCGGATGGAGTGGGAATATGCCTACCCTGACGGCGTCACGGGGTGGTTTGACGTCAGCGTTGAGCCCGTACCGGAAGGTATCTTCATGCTCTTCCTCAACTCCACGGAGCGCAAACGGGCGGAGGAGGCGCTGCGCGACGGCGAGGAGAGATATCGCCACCTGGTGGAAGACATCAACGAGACGATCTATGAGGTTGACGGAACAGGGCGGATAACCTACATCAGCCCGGTGGCTGAAGAAGCTGGCGACTACAGGTTGTCGCAAATCGCTGGCCGACCTTTTGCGGACTTCATCCACCCGGACGACCTGCCACGCGTCCGGGAGAGCGTTGAGGGATGGCTACGTGGGGACGCGAAGCCCATCGAGTTCAGGCTGCTGTCGGAGTCCGGCGAAGCGCGCTGGCATCGCAGTCACGGTCGGCCAATAGTGAAGGAGGGGCGCGCCGATGGTGTGCGGGGGGTGCTAACGGACATCAACGAACAGAGGCAGGTGGAGGAGGCACTGCATGCCATCAAGCGGCGGCTGCAATACCTGGTGTCCGCCAGCCCCGCAGTCATATACAGCAGTGAGCCTTCGGGCGACTACGCAGCCACATTCATCAGCGAGAATGTCTCCTCGCAGCTCGGGTATGAGGCACGTGAGTTCGTTCAGGATCCGCGGTTCTGGGCCGATCATATTCATCCCGAAGATGCGTCACGAGTATTCGCCGATCTCCCGCGCGTGTTTGCGAGTGGTTGTCACGTCCACGAGTACCGCTTTCTGCACAAAGATGGAACCTATCGGTGGATGCGCGACGAGCTCAGGCTCGTGCGGGACAAGGACGGCAGCCCGGTGGAGATCGTCGGCTACTGGGTAGACATCACAGAGCGCAAGCAGGCGGAGGTGGCGCTACGGGACAGCGAGGAGAGATACCGGACACTCGTCGAGGCCGCCCCGGATGTCATCTACTCCCTCTCGACGGACGGGACCGTCGCTTCCCTCAACTCCGCGTTTGAGTCAATCAGCGGCTGGTCGCGCGATGAGTGGATCGGGAAGAGCTTCGCGGGCTTCATCCATCCCGATGACCTCCCCGCCGCGATGGAGGACTTCCGACTCGTCATGCAAGGAGAGGTGCCGCCGACCGGCGAGTATCGCATCCTGGCGAAGTCTGGCCATTACCGCACGGTGGAGACTATGCCCAGGCCCCTCTTCGCGGACGGCAAGGTGGTCGGCACGTTCGGAATAGCCCGCGACATCACGGAGCGCAGGCAGGCGGAAGAGGCGCTGCGGGTGAGCGAAGAGAGATACCGCGAGCTCGTGGAGCTCTCTCCCGACGCTACCGTCGTTCATGGCGAGGAGAAGATTCTGTTTGTCAACTCAGCCGGGGTGCAGCTCTTCGGGGCGGCCTGCCATGACCAGATCGTCGGCAGGCCCATCTGGGATTTCGTCCATCCTGACAATCTCAAGGCTGTGAGGAAGCGCATGCAGGGTGCTCGCTCCAGGCGGAGGAAAGTCGATCTCGTGGAGGAGAAACTGATCCGCCTTGACGGCCAGGTCATCGATGTGGAGATGGCGGCTATACCCGTCACCTATCAAAATGGCCGGGCAAGGCAGGTCATTCTCAGGGACATCACCGAGCGCAAGCGCATAGAGGATGCGCTCCAAAGCGCCAGGGATGAGCTGGAGAGCAGGGTAGAGCGCCGGATGCAGAAGGGAACCGCGTACGGGCTGACCTTCCGTGAGATGACCGTTCTTCACCTGATGGCCGACGGCAAGTCAGACAAGGAGATCGGCAGCGTGCTCGGCATCAGCACGTTCACCGCACAAAAGCACGTCGAGAACATCCGCACCAAGATGGGGGCCTCTTCTCGCACGAACGCCAGCGTGCGGGCCGTAAGGGAAGGGCTTCTGTACTAGCTAGCCCCGCGCGGGACAGCCTCCATACGCAATAATGGGTATTGACTGGGGCGCTTCCGTACCGGAGCATCAAGAATAGGTTTGCCCACCGCTTAGGACCGCCGGCGAAATCGCCGCAAGGGGGGCCGGCCGCGACCTGAGGTTTCTGCCATCCCTCAGTGGGCCAGGGGGTCTCCCGCCGACAGCCCTAAACGGTGGGCAAACAAACAAAAGAACCACTGTTACCGTACCCCCCTTTGGGCCTCGGCGTCAAGCGGCTGCCGCTGACGTCGACTCCGATCCGCTGAGAGAAGCGAGCCGAAAAGAGGCTCGCTTCTCCTTCTTCCTCATTCTTTCGCTAAGGAATCGCCCCTCTCTCCTTTAGTGCCACAATTCTTTCCCAGTCGTACCCCAGCTCCAGCAGGACCTCCTCCGTGTGCTGCCCCAGCTCCGGCGCCATCCCTTGCGGCTCCTGCGGCGTGCCCAGAAAATCGGCCGGCGAGGCGACGACCTTAGTCGGCCCTTCTGGCCCTTCCACCTCCACCACGACCCCTGCCCGCTGGGCCACCGGATCCTGCACCACGTCGGACACGCTGAGCACCGGTGCCCACCATACGTTGTGCTCATCGAATGCCTTTCCCCACTCCTCCAGGCTGCCGGTGGCGAACGTGGCGTCCAGCTCCCTTACCATTTCCTCAGTGTTCGCCCGGCGCTTGAAGATGTCGGCGAAGCGCTCATCCTCGAGCAGTTCCTCGCGGCCGATGGCCCGGCACAGGTCTGGCCAGTGCCGGTCTGCCTGCAGGAGCAGGAGCCAGAACCAGAGGCCGTCCCCGGACTTGTAGCAGGTGATCAGGGGGTTAATGGTGTGGTTGCGGTCGAAGGGCACTATTGGCAGGTTCAGTCGGAGAGCTAGGCTCAGGTCCCAGCCCATCATGTAGGTCCCCATGCGCAGCAGGGAAACGTGCGCCATCTGGCCCCGGCCGGTGCGCTCTCTGGCCACCAGGGCCGCACACACTGCCCCCGCCGCCCCGCTGCCTGCCATGTGGTCGCCCATGCCGCCGCGCTGTTGGGGGATCTCGTGCCCGGCGGGCGTCAGCGCCGCCGCTATCCCCGCCCGCGCCCAGAAGGCGCCGACATCGTAGCCCGCGCGGTCGCGGTCCGGCCCCCCCAAGCCGTATCCGGTGATCTGGCAGTACACCAACCGCGGGTTTGCCTCGCTCAGCTCCTCGTAGGTCAGCTCGTACTGGTCTAGGACCCGCGGTCGCATGTTGGTGATGAAGACATCCGCGTCGTCGATCAGCCGGCGAGCGATGGCCCGCGCCTCCTCGTTGTCCAGGTCTAGAGCGACGCTACGCTTACCCCGGTTGTCCAGCTCGAATGGGGGGTTCGCCGCCAACGTTGCGCCCATCATGGAGGCGGTCCAGCCTCTGAAAGGGTCTCCCTGCGGCGGCTCGATCTTGATTACCTCCGCGCCCCAATCGCACAGGATCGCCGCCGCCGAGGGGCCGGCTACCCACAGCGCCAACTCGACGACCTTCACTCCCTCCAGCGGACCCGTCATGTCTAGCCTCGCTTCCAGTAAGGGGACGTAACTGGTGCCGGGGGGCAGATTCGAACTGCCGACACCGCGATTTTCAGT
>CAYFYG010000321.1:0-3103 GCA_964347225.1 uncultured Dehalococcoidia bacterium
GGGGGGAGGGCCGGCTATGTTCACCGGCCCCGAGGCGCTCGCGGCCGTCGACCAGTTCATCGCCGAGGGGCAGGCCGGATTACAAACGATACGGGGTATGTCGGGTGAATGATCCCCGCCCGCCCGGCCTGCTACAATCTAACCCGCTACCAGGCCCCCAGAACCGGAGGTGCCCTCACATGACCTACTCCAACCTACTGTTCGATGTCCGCGACAACGTCGCCACCATCACCCTCAACCGCCCCGATGCCGCCAACGCCATGACCGTCGAGCTCACCCCCGAGCTCGCCGACGCCGCCCTCCGCTGCGACGTTGACCCCGACGTCCGCGCCGTCCTCATCACCGGCGCCGGCAAGATGTTCTGCGCCGGCGGCGACGTCAAGGCTTTCGCCGCTCAGGGCGACAACCTCCACGCCTACATCACCGAGATGCTCACCCACCTCCACATCGCCGTCTCCCGTTTCCGCCGCATGGGCCCTCCCGTCGTCGCCGCCGTCAACGGCGTCGCCGCTGGCGCCGGCATGAGCCTCGCCCTCGCCTGCGACATCGTCCTCGCCGCGGAGACCGCCCGCTTCACCATGGCCTACACCGGCGTCGGCCTCTCCCCGGACGGCTCCGCCACCTACACCCTTCCCCGCATCGTCGGCGCCAAGCGCGCCCTCGAGCTCGTCCTGACGAACCGCCTGCTTTCCGCCCAGGAGGCCGCCGATTGGGGCATCGTTGCCCGCGTCGTCCCGGACGACCAGCTCCTTGACGAGGCTCGACAGCTCGCAGCCCAGCTCGCTTCCGGCCCCACGGCCGCCTTCGGCAGGACGAAGCGGCTCCTCGAACTGGCCTGGAACGAGACCCTCGAGACGCAGATGGAGAGCGAGGGCCGCGTCATCGCCGACTCGACGCGCACCGCCGACGCCCGCGAGGGCGTCACCGCCTTCATCGAGAAGCGTCCGCCCAAGTTCAAGGGCGCGTGACCACGTCCACGGTCTCATCCTGGTAGAATTGGCCACGTAGCTCCAGCAGCGGGCCCGAGGAGGCGCTTTGTCCATCACCATACGTCCCATGCTCCCCGACGACATCGATGTCGTCGCCCCCGTCATCGCCCGCGCGTTCAACGCCGTCAACGCCCGCTATGGCTACCCCTCCGAGTTCCCGGAGCCGTCCGTCTCGACTCTGATGTCCCGCTACTACCTCTCACAGGACCCCGAGGGTTGCCTCGTCGCGCAGCGGGGCGGCACCATCTGCGGCTCCGTCTTCGCCCGCCGCCGCGGCGACCGCGTCGCCGTCGGCCCCGTCACCGTCGATCCCGCCAGCCAGGCCATCGGCGTCGGCCGCCGCATGATGGAGGCCCTCTTCGAACTCTTCCCGGACGCCGCCTCCTTCCGCCTCAGTCAGGCCGCCTTCAACAAGGAGTCGTTCTCGCTCTACTCGAAGACCGGCTTCGTCGCCGCGGAGCAGTGCTTGCGCCTGGATCGACCGCCCGCCCCCGTGACGCCGGAGGAGGACGAGCCCCGCGTCAGAGTCGTGACCGCCGAGAGCGCCCCCCTCCTGGCCGACCTCGACCGCCGCCTCACCGGCGCCGTGCGCGAGCGCGAGCTGCCGACGCTCTTCGGCATGGGCAGGGTCTACGTCTACGGCGACGGCTCGGATATCCAGGGATACCTGGCCACCGTGCCTACGCCCGGCCCCACCTTTCTCGGCCCCGCCGTCGCTCCCAGCGAGGCGCAGCTTGGCGCCCTCATGCGTGCCGCCCTGCGGGACATCGGCCCGCGACCCTCCGCCCTCCACCTGCCCGCCCGCTTCGCCCTCACCATCGATGAATGCTTTCGCTTGGGCTTCCGGCTGTTCTGTCTGGAGACGCTCATGGTCCGCGGGGAATGGCGGACGGCCCCGGCGTTCTACCTGCACGCCATGTTCCCGGAGACCTACTGACCCATGATCACCGCCCTCGCTGGCGGCGTCGGAGCGGCCCGCTTCCTCCAGGGCCTCCTCGCTGTCCACCCGCCCTCCGACGTCACCATCGTCTCCAATGTCGGCGACGACGCTGAGTTCTTCGGCCTCCACGTCTCGCCCGACATCGATATCGTCCTCTACCACCTGGCCGGCCTCGCCGACGAGGAGCGCGGCTTCGGCCTCCGCGGCGATACGTTCCATACGCTCGACGCCCTCTCCCGCTTCGGCTACGACATCTGGTTCCGCATCGGCGATCGCGACCTCGCCACCTGCGTCACCCGCACCGACCTCCTTCGCCGCGGCCGCACCCTCTCCGAGGCCACCGGTGAGATCGCCCGTGCTCTGGGCGTCCCCGCCCGCGTCCTCCCCGTCACCGACAACTTCCTGCGCACCAAGGTTCGCACCCGTGACGGAGTCCTCGACTTCCAGGAGTGGTTCGTCCGTCGCGGCGCCCGAGACCCCGTCCGCGAGATTCTCTTCGATGGCGCGGAACAGGCCCGTCCCGCCCCCGACGTCCTTACTGCCGTCACCGACGCCGACGCCGTCATCCTTGCCCCCTCCAACCCCTTCGTCTCCGTCGGGCCCATCCTCGCCGTCCCCGGCGTCCGCGACTCGCTGTGCCAGACCAGGGCGGAGGTTGTCGCCGTCAGTCCCATCGTCGGTGGCGCTACCATCAAGGGCCCCGCCGCCCAGATGCTCCGCGACCAGGGTCTCGACGCCAGCGCCGTCGCCGTGGGCCGCCTTTATGTCGATTTCCTGGATGGCATCGTCATCGACAGCGTCGACGCAGACCTTGCCCCGGAGATCGAGGCTATGGGCTTGGCCGTCACCGTCACCGATACCATAATGGGCTCCGTGGAGAAGAAGGCCGCCCTCGCCCGCGCCGTGCTGGCTGCGGCCGGGATCGCCCGGTGATCGCCGCCCTCGTCCCCGTGAAGTCGCTCGGGGAGGTCAAGGGACGCTTGGCTGCCCTGCTCTCGGACGCGGAACGGCGACGCCTCGCCCTGGCCATGCTGGAGGACGTCGTGCGCGCCCTTCAGACAGTGCCCCGCATCGAACACGTGGCGGTAGTCAGCCCCGACGCCGACGTGTTGGCCCGCGCCGAGAGACTGGGTGCGGAGGCGCTCAGCGAGCCGCCCCTCTGCCGGGGCGTCAA
>CAYFYG010000322.1:0-6638 GCA_964347225.1 uncultured Dehalococcoidia bacterium
ACCCGCTCCAGCGGCAGCCACGACGGCATGTCCAACACCAGCCGCCTCGGAGGCGGCTCCGGCAGCGCTATCCCATCGTCCTCCGGCTTGCCGTTCGCTCGCTCCTCCGCCATATCCCAAAGTATACGCGCTCGCCGACCGTCGGCGGACTCGGCTCCGGCCAGCGGCTAATGCGGCACGTCGCCCGGAGCCTGCCGGCACTGCCCCCGCCGTCGCCAGGGAGTGCACCTCGTTCACTGAGAGCGTAAAATAGTGCCCCCATGGAACCGCGCTTCCGGTACGCCCATGCCGCCGACGGTGTGACCAACGCCATCCGGACGCCGGGTAAGCTGGAGTAAGGCAAGACAGCGAAGCTCGATGCCGGCAGGCAAGGATGTTGGTGCAGCATAAGTGGGTCGTTTTGGGGGCAACGGTCTTCGGCCTGTTCATGGCCATTCTCGATGCCTCCATTGTCAACATCGCCATTCCGACCATCCAGCGCGATCTTGACACCGACATCGACAGTGTCACCTGGGTGCTGAACGCCTACAACCTGGTCTTCGCGGTGCTGCTCATCCCGGCTGGCCGTCTGGCGGACAGGTTCGGCCGGAAGAAACTGTTCCTCACCGGCATAATCATCTTCTCGCTCTGCTCGCTTGGCGCCGGCTTGTCGGACCGGATCGAGATGTTGGTCGCCTGGCGGGCGGCTCAAGCCGTAGGCGCGGCCATTATGGTGCCCGTCAGTCTGGCCATCGTCACTCTCGCCTTCCCGACCTACCAGCGAGGTCTAGCACTGGGCATTTGGGGCGGAATGGCGGGAGTGGCTGGCGGTGTGGGCCCCACGCTCGGTGGGCTGCTTACCGAATACGCAAGCTGGGAATGGATTTTTCTTGTTAACGTCCCGGTTGGGGCCGTGGCGGTACTGGCGGGCCTGGCTATCATCCGCGAATCCAAGGAGCCCGAGGCGATGCGCGGCGTGGACCTGCCAGGCACGGCCATCCTCTCCCTCTCCCTGTTCTCACTCACCCTCGCTCTTATCCGCGGTCAAGACGTCGGCTGGTCTTCCGCCTTCATCATTGGACTGCTTGTCACATCGGCGGTGTCTGCAGTGCTCTTCGCCTTCGTCGAGCGGATCGTCAGCCACCCCATAGTTGACCCGCACATGCTGCGCGATAAAGTGTTCTCGGCCGCCAACGTCATGATCCTCCTCTTCGGCCTTGGCTTCTTCGGCACGTTGTTCCTCGTCGTCCAGTACCTCACGGTCGTCGAGGGTTACTCGGTGCTGAAGGCAGCGTTCGCCGTTACGCCGTTCGCCGCCTCCATCATGCTGATGGGGCCGCTGGCGGGGCGCCTTACGGACCGCTTCGGGCCGCGCCCTCTGGCGATAGCTGGAGCTCTCGTCTTCGGCACCGCTCTATTTTCCCTTTCTCGCCTGACGGGAGAGGTGCCATATCCACAGATAGCCTGGCGCCTCGTACTCGCGGGGGCTGGAGCAGGCCTCACTTTCGCCCCCTTGACGAGTGCTGCAATGGGGCCCGTTGCAGGCGGAAGGGCAGGCGTGGGCGCGGGAGTGTTCAACACTGCCAGACAGGTGGGGTTCACCCTGGGGCTGGCCATTCTGGTAGCCGTCTTCGTCGCTGCGCTGCCGTCGCGCCTAGCCGAGGCCCGGAAGGACGCAGCGACCATCGTTGAGCGCTCGGAGCTGCCAGCACCGGTCAAGCAAGAGGTCATCGAAGGGCTCATCACTGGCTCTCAAGAGAACGTGGAGGAGGAAACACGCTCCGGCACGAAGCCGACCGTCGACCTCTACAGTCGGCTGAAGCAGCAGGCCGGCCAGGAGATCGCTGATCCTTTGCGGTCAGCCCTTGACGCCCTGTCGGGGGAGATCCAAAGCGTCTTCGCAGAGGGCACCGCCAAGGCCTACGGCCGCTCATTCTTTGTGGGAGCGATCTTCGTGTGGCTGGGCGTCCTGCCGGCGCTCTTGTTGGTGCGACCGCCAGGCAGGCCCGGCCAAGAACCTGGCGAGCCGCGAGCCGGTCCTACCGGAGGAGAGCGCGGCCTCCGCGAAGGGCGGCGAAGCTGAGAGCGATGGCCAGCGGGTCGTTCGAAAGGCGCAGTGTCAGTCGGTGGCCTGATCAAGGAGGCACGCGATGGTTGACCTTCAGTTTCTGGCAAAGGTGTACCACACCGCCCTTGTCGGGATAGTCCGCGACGGCCGGGCGCCGCACTACACCGAACTCGGTTCCGAGCTCGGCCTGTCCCCAAACGAGGCCCGTCACGCCCTCCACGACGTCTCTGAGACGGGCGTGCCGGGCGTCTGGCTTCAGCCCGGCACCGACTACGTCGCCACCTTCGCCCCGTTCTCCAACATTCCCACCCAGTACCTGATATCGGTAGAGGGGGAGCAGAAGTGGTACGGACAGTGAGGGTTTGAGTCGCTGGCGGTCAGCTGGCTCTTCCCCGGCAAGCAGGTCCAGATCGATTGCCCCTGCCTCGACTGCAATCAGCCCATTCGCGTACAGATGCGCGATGGTGAAATCCTTGAGGCTTCGCCGCCCTCCATCGTCGGCCACGTGAACATCCCCAACGCACGCTGGCGCGACGACCGTGCCAGATCTTGAAGCCTCATGAACCTCTTCCGGTCGGAAGAGCACGTTCGCGACTGGCCCCCGTACGATCCCGACAGCGCCGATGGCACCATGTCCCTGGCGGACTACGCCACCCTTTTCGCCATCCCCTTGTTCCGCGACCGTTTGCAGCCCGACTACCTCGTGCGGTTCCGCCAGCTCACGCCCGCGTGGAACCAGACGCTGGAGCGGCTGGGCAAGACGGGGCCCTTCTGGAGCGCCGGCCCGCCCAGACGATAGCGACCCCTTCGATGGTCGCCAGTCGCTGCGAAATGTGACATTGCGGCACTACGCAAGGGCCATTGGCCCCGCGCGTGGGGTCAAGCCCGACGCAGACTGGTGCGTTTGCCCGACTGACACCGGGCCGCTCGGTCGCTTCCCAAGAGGTGCAGAATGGAGCAGGATATCGTCCCGGCCGGCTATGACGCCGTGTATGCCGCCACGCCGAAATCCGGTACCCTTCGCAGACCGTTGCCCGCCTCGCCAGCCTACCGGCGAGCCGCCTTTCGCTCCAGCTCCTCCACCTGCTCCCTGAAGCGCTCCCGGTACGCTTGCGTGAGGTAGGGCAGGTATTCGATCTGTATCTCAAGCGGAAGTCGGAAGAAGTCGTTGTAGACCATCTCGCGGCAGCGCGCGCTGCCGCAGTCGCAGTGCCACCAAACGTCGCCCCAGTTGTCGATGGAGTAGTCGATAGTGATCTCCTCGCCAGCGCTGATCTCCCTGCGGGCGACGAAGTACCTGACGCCGCCAGCCTCCTTGATGTAGGCGCTCGGGTCGCAGGAGTGGTTCGTATAGCGCTCCGGCTCCTGCGCGTAGACGACACGCCCGTCGGGGAGCCAGGCGCAGTGGAAAACGCTCTCGCCCTCCCGGAGCGGGTTCTCGTCCGTCACGAGGCGGGAGTCGTCGAAGAGAAGGATCACGTCTCCCTCGTGGAAGTCGGTGGCGGCGAACACGCCCTCCCCGTGGATAGGGGACTGCTTGACGACGACGCTGGCCGGGTCCATAGCGAGGCCATTATACGCCTTCGTGGGCCGTCCCGACGGCTGTGCTACAATCGTCCTCGCCATGCGCTATCACCTCTGGACCGAGGGCTGCCAGATGAACGAGGCCGATTCCGACAAGCTCGCTGCCGGCCTCGCCCGCCTCGGCTGGCAGCCCGCCGCCCGCCCCGCGGACGCCGACCTCGCCGTCGTCAACACCTGCGTCGTCCGTCAGAAGGCGGAAAACCGAGCCGTTAGCTACCTCGGCCATCTCCGCCGCATCAAGGAGGCCCGCGACGGCGATTCCCCCCTCCGCATCGCCGTCACCGGGTGCATCGTCGGCCCCCGCACCGATGACCTCCGCGCCCGCTTCCCCTACGTCGATGTCTGGGCCCGCCCCCAGGGCTTCGACACACTCATCCGCCACCTCGCCCCCGACTCCGACCTCGGCGGCGAGTTCTGGCCCCACACCTTCCCCCAGCCCAGGGGCCCCACCGCCTTCGTCCCCGTCATCCACGGCTGCAACAAGTTCTGCTCCTTCTGCATCGTCCCCTACCGCCGCGGCCGCGAACGCTCCCGCGCCATCGATGACGTCGCCCGCGAGGTCGCCTCCCACTGCGCCAAGGGCGTCCGCGAGGTCACCCTCCTCGGCCAGACCGTCGAGGCCTATGGCAAAGACCTGGGCGACAAGCCTGACCTCGCCGACCTCTTCGCCGCCATCCACGACACCCCCGGCCTCCACCGCATCCGCTTCCTCACCTCCTACCCCCGCGACATGACCGAGCGCATCGTCCGCGCCGTCGCCCAACTCCCCAAGGTCTGCGAGCACTTCAACATCCCCGTCCAGGCCGCCGACAACGAGATCCTCGCCCGCATGCGCCGCGGGTACACCATCGAGGAGTACACCCAGTGGGTCGACCGCATCCGCGACGCCGTTCCCACCGCCTCCCTCTCCACCGACGTCATCGTCGGCTTCTGCGGCGAGACCGGCTCCCAGTTCCAGCGCACCCTGGACCTCCTGGAGCACGTCCGCTTCGACAAGGTTCACGTCGCCGCCTACTCCCCGCGGCCGGGCACCTTCGCCTGCCGCTTCCTGGAGGACGATGTTCCCCATGAGGAGAAGATGCACCGCCTCCACGCCGTCGAGGCCCTCCAGGAGCGCATCGTCGCCGAGATCAACCAGGCGTTGGTCGACACCACCCAGGAGGTACTGGTCGAAGACCAGAGGGACGGTGTACTCACCGGCCGCACGCGCAGCAGCAAGCTCGTCCATTGGCGGGGTGAGGCCCGCTCCGGCGACCTGGTCAGCGTCCGCATCACCCGCGCCAGCCCTTGGGCCCTCCGTGGCGCCCAGGTTGAGGCCGCGGTCCCGGCCTAGCGGGTCCCGACATGGCCACGACCCCCGTGCAGCGCGAGACACCCCACCGCGACGTTGCCGTCCTCGTGGTCATCTTCACCGTGGACTCGGGCCGCCTCCACGTCCTCCTCGTCCGCCGCAGCGCCGAGCCCTCCAAGGGCCACTGGTCCCTCCCCGGCGGCCTCCTCGCCCCGGCCGAGACCATGGACCAGGCCGCCGTCCGCAAGCTCGACGACGAGACAGGCGTCACCGACGTCTTCCTG
Source organism: uncultured Dehalococcoidia bacterium (assembly GCA_964347225.1). Taxonomy (GTDB): domain Bacteria; phylum Chloroflexota; class Dehalococcoidia; order SM23-28-2; family RBG-16-64-32; genus DAOUMF01. The sequence continues at coordinate 5,207 of CAYFYG010000322.1, forward strand.
GAGCAGCTCTACACCTTCTGCGACCTGGACGGGCGCGGCTCCATCGCCGCCGTCTACTTCGCTCTCGTCGACTCCAGCAGCGCCCAGCTCGCCCGCCGCCGCGCCTGGCTCCCCGCCTGGCACCCCGTCGATGGTCTCCCCGAGCTCGCCTTCGACAACGGCCGCGTCATCGACTACGCCTTCCAGCGCCTGCGGGCCAAGCTGGAGTACTCCAACGTCGCCTACTCCCTCGTCCCGCCGGAGTTCACCCTCTCCCAGCTCCAGCGCGCCTACGAGGCCATCCTCGCCCGCCCCCTGGACAAGCGCAACTTCCGCAAGCGCATGCTCTCTCTGGGCATCATCCAAGCCACCGGCCGCACCGCCACCGAAGGCCGCCACCGCCCCGCCCAGCTCTACGCCTTCCGTGAGCGCAAGCCCATCGTCTTCTAGCGGCGCATGCTCTTCCTGCGCCTCCTGGCCGCCGCCCTGGCCCTAGCCGGCATCAACGGCGTCGGCATCATCCTGGTGGACGCGCGCAGCCGCTTCCTCCTCAATCTCCGCGCCGACGAGCCCGACACGACCCTGCCCGGCCGCTGGGCCATCCTTGCCGGCTCTATCGAGCCTGGGGAGACGCCGCGGCAGGCCGCCCTGCGCGAAGTCCAGGAGGAGATCGGCCACCCCGTGCAGCGTGTCCACCTCGTCGTCCGCGTGTCCTGGCCGCGCCCCGTCTACCTGTATGCCGCTGGCCTGCCCGTACCGGCCGAACAGCTCCGCCTGGGCGAAGGCGTAGCGCACCGCTTCGTCACCCTGGATGAAGTCTCGCGCCTGTCCCCCCGAGCCCCCTTCCTCCGACTCGTCCTGCGCGCCTTCGCTGGCAGCGCCGCCTATCAGGCTTGCCTTCGTGACGCCCGGCGGACGTAGTCATGCCGCTGGCGTGCGGCGTGGCGCGGCTATCGTACTCGGGCCGCACGGCCGGCGTGTGGCGGGTCCACCATTAGCACACCTGCGTTTCGATCCCGCTTTCGGTGGCGAGCCCCTGTAGCCTGGTGCAGGCCTGCTCCGCGCGAACCTTCGCTTCCTCCAGCCGGGGCCCGTAGTCCACCGCCCGCAGCGCCGTCGTTAGCTGCGAGTCTGTCGTTGCATCGGACGCGCCTTCCAGCGCGTCTTCGTAGACCTTCGCGATCAGCCGCGCCGAGGCCAGCAGGTCCAGGTGCGCCTTCTCGATCTCCTCGGGCGGATGGACCCTCTCCCTCTCGGCGGTCTCCGACCGTATGCTCTTGCTGGAGACGTCCAACAAGCGTAGAAACGCCGCGATCTCCTCCTCCTCCCCCACCTCCGCCGCAAGAACCGCGTCGTACGTCTCCTGTGCCGCCTCGACGTCACCCCCGTGTCGACTGGCTATCCCCGAAATCTCCTCGAAGTACTCCCGTGCCGCGCTATCGGAGCCATCGCC
>CAYFYG010000323.1:0-2287 GCA_964347225.1 uncultured Dehalococcoidia bacterium
GCGACGTAGGCGATGGATGAGGCGATCGCCGCCCCCGGCACCTCCAAGGTGGGGATGAAGACCAGATCGAGAGCCAGCGTCGCCCCCAGAGCGATAAAGGTGGCGTAGGTGTTGTAGATCACCCGTCCCTGGCTGAACAGGTAGCTTCCCAGGACACGGGTGGCGCTGGCGGCGATGATGCCGGGCATCAGAAAGATAAGGGGCCAGGTGGCCGGGGTGAACTCGCCGCCGAAGAGGATGCGTATGAGGATGGGGGAGACGACCATGAGTACGGCGGCCGCGCCGACGCTCAGGAGGAGGGTGTTGCGGCACACCAGCGGGGTCATTTCCCTGGCCCGCTCACGATCCATCTGAGTGAGGCGCGGCAAGAGCACCATGGCTACGGCGGATGAGATCCACCAGACGCTCTCGCCCAAGCCGACGGCGACGGTGTAGTGACCGACAGCGGCACGGGAGACGAAGGCCGCCACCAGGAACTGGTCGAGGCGGTAGTTGAAGAGCTGGGCCAGGTTGGCGATCTGTCCTTGCGCCCCGTAGCGGATCTGATCCTTGAGGACGTGCCATTGGGGCCGGAGGACACCGCGCAAGTCGATGTTACGGCCACCGATAAAGGCTAGCGCTAGGAGGTCCGCCAGGAGGAAGGAGCCGGCCCAGGCGGCCAGGGCGCTGAAGACGTCCAGGACATCGGTGGCGTACAGGCCCCCGGCCATGAGGAGGCCTGCGAGCCCCTGGCTGACGGCCACTGTAGTCAAGGCGACAAAGCGGCTGGAGCCATGGAGGAAGGAGGTGAGCAAGACATAGGCGACGATGGCCGGCAGGGCAGCCGCATACAGCCAGAAGGCTCGGCCCGAGACGAACAGATGGGGTTCGACGATGAGGCCGTAGGCGGCTACGAGCACCCAGGTCAGCGCCGAGGTGACAGCGAGGACGAACAGGCTACCAGCGAGGAGCACGCGGTAGGAGTATGTCCGCTTGTTCAGGAAGAAGATGTTGCCCAGGCCGACGCCCAGGTTGACGATGCCACCGGCCACGAGGACGGCAAGGAAGAAGAGGGAGTAGGTGCCAAGGCCCTCGTCGCCGAGGCCACGGGCGAGGATAATCCTGAGGCCGAAGGCGAGGCCGTAGCTGGCGATCTGGGAGAGGAAGACGAGGTTGACGTTTAGGAAGAAGCCGCCCCGAGTCCCGCCCTGCTCCTGCATCGACGACTAGACTGCCTCGCGCCTAGTATATGGCGCGGCCGGTGCGGCAGCAACGGCGATTGTTCTCGACAGGCGGCGGACCCCTCTGCTAACATTCATCTGCGATCTACGACGGGGTGTAGCTCAGTCAGGCTAGAGCGCACGGTTCGGGACCGTGAGGTCGGCGGTTCGAATCCGCCCACCCCGACCATCCCAAGACTGCTCCTCGCCAGGCTCCACTGTTGTTTGGCCCGGGTCCGTCCGTGCGCATTCCCCGTGAGGGAGAACGCTCTGACAGAGCTGGGGTTGCTCTCGTCGTCTTGACAAACGTGGTAGACTATGGCGTCCACACGGTTTCAACAAGCAGGTGGTGGGGGTAACGAAGTGACAAATCTTCCGTCTTAATCGGTTGGCGGAGGGGCAACCTGTAGAACCGCCGTGGCGTTATAACCGTAGCACAACAAGGCCCCGCTACAGGTGCCGATCGGGCGAACGTGACAGTGCGCGACAACAGTTCAACCGGGGGAGTGGAGGATGGTCTTCCAGGCAGAGGACAGAGCGAGAGCAAAGAAGCAGCGGACGGAGGCGGCCATTCAGCTGGCCCTCCAGGGCCGGTGGGATGAGGCCGCCAGCCTGAACAGGTCGATCATCGAGCTGTTCCCCACGGACGTGGATGCCTACAACCGATTGGGGAAGGCGATGACGGAGCTGGGGCGGTACGCGGAGGCGAGGGACGCCTACCAGAAGGGCCTGGAGATCGACCCCCTAAACGGCATCGCCCGCAAGAACCTGTCGCGCCTGGCCACCCTGGGGGAGGTGGCCGCCCCGCGGCCCGCCACCCAGAAGCTGTCGCCGCACATGTTCATCGAGGAGACGGGCAAGACCGGTGTCACAACCCTGCTGCGGCCAAACATGGAGGTCGCCGCCCGCATGACCGCAGGCGATCAGGTGAACCTGGTACGGGACAACGCGACGCTGGTGATCATGAGCATCCACGGAGAGTTCATCGGCGCCGTAGAGCCGCGCTTGGCGCAGCGACTTTGCAGGCTAATGGAAGGCGGCAACCAGTATGTGGCTGCCATCAGCGGCCTCACCGACGATGATGTCAA
>CAYFYG010000324.1:0-4340 GCA_964347225.1 uncultured Dehalococcoidia bacterium
ACTATCTCCTCCACCCGGCCGAAGGCGTCGTCCACCGAGTGATCGGCAAGCGCGTCGCTCGCGAACACGACGTTGCGAAGGAAGTGATCGAGCGTTTTCGCTCCCAGCCCGTTTTCCGCCAGAGCTATGTAGCGGCCGGGTATGGGGCTCGGGCTGCTCACAATCTGGTTCTGCACGTCCGTCCTCTTGAACGCCACGTGGGCGAGGACCTGGCTGGTGGTGCCGATGTTGACGCCGCCACGGCCTTTCTGGAACGTACCGGTTCCCACGGCGACCGCTTGGGTGTCGTTCACACCTGAGAACACCTTGGTGTGTGGCGTGAGCCCCAGTTCCTCGGCAACCGCCTCACGAACAGTGCCGATGCACGACAAGATGGGCACCAGCTCCGGGAGCTTCTCCCGATCCAGTCCTGACATGGCAACCAGCTCGTCGTCGTACCGCACGGCGTCCAGGTCGCGATTGTCCGTGAGCAGCATCATGAACGTCGTGCAGGCGTTCGCCGTGCACTCCCCGGAGAGCCGCGCCGTCACGAAGTCCATGGCTTCCAGGAACTTGTGTGTCCGCTCGTAGATGTCGGGCCGCTCCTGCTTGACCCAAAGCATGTGCGACAGTGAGTCGAAGCCGGAGGGTAGCGGGAACACGCCGTGGATGTCCATCCACTTCGTGAAGGCGTTTGGATACTCCTGATAGACTGCCCGGGCATGGGGGGCGCCGCGGCCGTCCATCCACAGTATCAGGTTCATCAGCGATTGCCCGTCTCGATCGACCGGCACGATCGAGGAGAACTGGCTGGCGATACTCACCCCGGCTATCTGGTCAGCCGGCCGTTCCGCGTCCTTGACCACCTGCTGGACGGCGCTCCGGATGGCGCTCCAGATCTCCTCCGGCTCCTGCTCCGCGCCGTTCGGCGAGATCAGGTGTGTCTGCACGGAGCGCGCCGCCGAGGCTGCGACCTCACCGCTGGCATCGACGAGGGCCACCTTGGGCCCGCTCGTGCCCAGGTCGATCGACAATACGTACGCGGCGCTCTCTGAGGCCATGGTTGGCCAGGTCTCCGTTCTCGGCTGGCGCGCTGGTTGACAACACAAGAGTAGCTGCGGCGGCCGGGTATGCCAACCCATGCGAGGATCTGGAGAACGTGGCCGAGAAGGGTGGGTGTGATGGCGTCCTTCGCGACGGATCCCCCGACGCGGATGGCGAGGCCCTTCACCAATATCTCATGCGGGTGGTGGGGATCGAACCCACGACCCCCGGATTGGGAACTGGTCTGATGCGTCCACCGCCGTCCCTCGCCGTCCACTTTGCATCTGAGACGTGGAGTTTCGCGGTCGGTCTGTTGACTGCGGGTTGCTGTCATCCGCTCAGGTTGCTGTCAGGGTTGCCGTCAAGCTATCAGTACGTGGCAGTTCCTTACCACACCCACCACCTTGTCGCATACCAGACGCGCACGGCGAGCGCGGCGAAGCTTGCTGCATTGGCACCGGCAACGCATTTCTTGGCCGAACAGTGACGCCCGTCACTGCACTGCAGCGGCGCAGGCCCTAATGTAGCAGCCAGAGTGGGCTACCTTCGACGGGAGGCCAAATCATGACTACGGTCGCAGGCGTCACGGTAAAGGCCCCGAGGTTGGCCGTCTGGCCGCGACGGGAGTCGCAGGCAGTCGTCCCGTCTGGGCGGCTAGGCCCGGCGGAAGAGGCGGAAGCGCTCAAGCGAAGCGAGAGCCAGTACCGCCGAGTGAAGGAGTCTGTCGAGGCTTCCTTTTGGATGAACGGCGGCTGCCACTTCTAGAACTGCAATTGGATGTACCCTTCCTCTAGCGATGAGACGAGCAGCCGGTCTGGCCGGAGTCTCGACGGGGTGCGACCGACCCTAGTCATTTGGAGTGACTGGAAGGGTGAGCTGTACGCCTTCTGCAGCCGGGAATGCCAGCAGCGCTACCAGGCTTGGCTGTGCGCTCCCGACTATCCGCTTGAGAAGGCGACCTCCACGGATGCCAGCTTCGGCTGCTTTTGGTGCGGCAGCGACCTCACGCAGGGAACAACGTGGCTCGACCGAGACTCACTGGCCGATCTGAAGCTCGTCCTTCGCCGCTAAGCTAGCCTTCTGAGAGCGACTACACCTCTGCCAGCAGCGGCTCTGCCATCTCCACGTGCTTGGGCGTGTCGATCTCCCGGTATGTTGTGAGGGCTTCTAGGACCAGAGATCAGGGTTTCCCGGCCACGCCCCGTTCTGACGACGGTCAGCTTCTCGACTAACGTCAAGAACATCCTCCAAGCAGTGATGGTGTCCGCCTGCTGTAACCACGGAAGGTCACCCATCCTTTGACGGAGCGCTCCAAAGGAGCTCGCTGGCGCTTGAGATGACGACATGAACACTGTCATCAACATCTCAGACGCGTTCAACGTCCTGCCGCCCTACTTCGGCCCCAGCCGCACGCCGTGGGCAGTTCGCGGTTGTCGAAGCGCTATGAAGCCCTGGCGTGCTACCGCTCCCGCGTCGGCGCGCGTGCTGATGATCGCCGAATGCTAGGCTCTATCGTGGATGACCGTGCTGCGTCTTCGCCGAGTCTATGACTGGGCCCCTTGCGCCTCCCCGTTCCAGGAGGTCGAGGAGGTAGCTGAAGACCATGTCCGGGAGACTGGGAAGATCCAACCGTAGCGTCGCGCCAGCCAGGTTCATCGTTAGCTGGCCGGGGGAATCCCTCGCGACCCCCGTTATCAGGGCGTACGGGATGGTCAGATCACCGAAGGGCGCACGAATCTCAAGTGCGTCCGCCCTTGCCGAGACCTGGACATGAAGAGACGGGCTTACCGTGAGGAGCGCCCCCACCCGCAACGGCAGCACCGGCTTGGGCCCTTCACCTATTGTTGACGGGGGTTCTTCCAAGCCGCACTCCTCCTGATTACCTCCAAATAGGCGACGGCCACACCCGTAAACACGAAGAAGTCACCAACGCTAACGGCGCGCGTAAAGGGACGTGGGAACGGCAACACGAGGACGTCCGATAGCTCCCTCAGTCGGACATCTTCTTGAGCCAGCAAGACGTTCTTGGATCCCGGGACGGGTGACCCGACCTGAAGCTCACCGGGCTCGTGTCTTCCCACGGCCTCTACGGCCGACCCCTCCACGGGCATGAGACCGCCGTTGGCGGCCATGGCCGTCAGGTTAAGCAGCAACCCCAGAAGAACAAGCCTTATCCCCCAGAACGAGAGGTTGCGGAGCAGGAAGGGCAGAAGCAGAGCGTGAGCCAGCGGGAGGAAAAAACCTAGCCAGCGGCGGTCATCGCCGACAGGGGCTAGACCATAAATGACCGCCGCCTGAACGAGATACACCCCCACGCCGAATCCCAACCAGCGGATCTTTGGGCTGGGCCGGGTGACCGCGGTCTCGATGTTCACTCCTTCAGTTGTCAGTCTGGCGGCGAGTCACCTATGGGCTCATGAAGGGAGCGCTTGCCGCCAGCGCAACGGCCAGCAGCCCTATGCCGGTCGCGACGAGGAAAAGACGAATGCGAAGCCTTCGCACACTGCACCTCCGCAGAATAGAAACGGATTGGCGGTGACATTTCGCCACCGCCATATCCATAACCTCGCTATTGTCACGAAGTTGTCACGGAGGCCGTGCGGCCGTCCGGCCGAGTTGGTCGCGAATCTCCAAGTACAACCGCACAATCGCCTGGCCCGGTGTCTCGCCGATGTCCATTTCGAGTACTTCGCTGTAGCGTCTGTAGGCGTGGAGGGCCGCTTCGGCGTCTCCGCACAGTGCGTACGCTTTCATCAACTTGTAGCAAGCTGCTTCGTTGTACGGATCGTGTTCGAGGAGCGTCTGGCACACCTGGACGGCTCCCGCCTGATCCCCCATCCGAAGGAGGCTGTCCCCCAGCTTTGCCGCCACCTCAAGAAACCGTTCCTCCAGTCTGAGGCGGCGAGCGTCCGCCCACTCGCTCTCAACGTTGGGAGCGAAGGGGCCCCGATAGAGGTCCATCGCCCCACGCAGCGTATTCACATAGGCCGGATCGTCTTCAGCCATCCTCCTTGCCGCCTCCGTCAAGCGCTCAAACTCTCGCACGTCGCAAGGGAATGAGCCCCCGGAGTTGAGAGCGTAGGCACCGCCCGCTTCAACCACGCACTCGGTGTAGAGAGCCCGCCGTACCCGGTGGAGGGTGGAGTGGAAGGCACTGCTCGCTCTGCTGCCGCCGGCCTCTGGCCAGAGGGCCGCCACAACCTCGTCCCTGCGCAAGGGCCGGCCCTGCACGAGCAACAGCAGGAGCAACTCCTTGCTTTTCTCGCTTTCCCACTCGATGTCCACGACTTTCCGACCGTCCATATGCACTTCCATGC
>CAYFYG010000325.1:0-2715 GCA_964347225.1 uncultured Dehalococcoidia bacterium
GATGGTGGGCGATAGTGGATTCGAACCACTGACCTCAGCGATGTCAACGCTGCGCTCTAACCAACTGAGCTAATCGCCCGCAGTGGAATCGTAGCAAAGGCCTCCAAAGCGGTCAAGAACCCGCTCTTGATTGGACGGCCGCGTTGCGCCAGAATGGAGACGGCTGCCCCGGCGACGGCTCATCGGCGGGGCTGTTGGCGCTTCCGGCGCGCTCGTGATATACTTCGCAAATCTGGGCCCTGGCCGGCGAGCGTCGCGGGCCGCTAGCTCAATTGGCAGAGCAGCTGACTCTTAATCAGCGGGTTCCGGGTTCGAGTCCCGGGCGGCCCCCCAACAACGGGCAAGAAAAGATGGACAACGGGGAAGTGTCGGAACCGGTAGACGAGCGTGATTTAGGATCACGTGCCGAAAGGCGTGGGGGTTCGAGTCCCCCCTTCCCCACCAGGCGGACGGTGGTGGCTCTACGGCCGGAGCGAAACGGCGAACCCGTAGCCGCAGCCGTCGTCGAAGGAGGATCCGTTGGCCGAGCCGCTGTTGCGGGTTGATGACCTGAAAACCTACTTCTACACTGAGGAGGGAGTAGTCAAAGCCGTCGACGGCGTCGCCTTCGACGTCGCACCCGGCGAAATCCTCGGCCTCGTCGGCGAGAGCGGCTGCGGCAAGACCGTCTCCGCCCTCTCTGTCCTCCGCCTCATCCCCATCCCCCCTGGCAAGATCGTCTCCGGCTCCGTCCTCTTTGAAGGCAAGGACCTCGTGCGCATGGATGAGGACGGCATCCGCCACGTCCGCGGCAACGAAATCGCCATGATCTTCCAGGAGCCCATGACCTCCCTCAATCCCGTCCTCACCATCGGCCGCCAGCTCACCGAGACCCTGGAGCTGCACCTCAAGATGGACCGCGGCGCCGCCACCCAGCGCGCCGTCGAGCTCCTGGAGATGGTGGGCATCCCCGAGGCCCGCTCCCGCATCAACGACTACCCCCACCAGTTCTCCGGCGGCATGCGACAGAGGGTCATGATCGCCATGGCGCTCTCCTGCAATCCCAAGCTCCTCCTGGCCGACGAGCCCACCACCGCTCTCGACGTCACCATCCAGGCCCAGATCCTCGAGTTGCTCACCCGCCTTACCCGTGAGCTCGGCACCGCCGTCATCATCATCACCCACAACCTCGGCGTCGTTGCCCGCTACGCCGACCGGGTCAACGTGATGTACGCTGGCAAGATTGTGGAGGCCGCCAGCGCCGAAGCCCTTTACCACCGGCCACGACACGCCTACACCCTGGGCCTCCTCAGGTCCGTCCCCCGCCTGGACCAGGCCCGCAAGGAGAAACTCGACCCCATCGATGGTATGCCTCCGGACCTCGTCCGCGTGCCGCCCGGCTGCTCCTTCCGCCCACGCTGCCGCTTCGCAGTAGACCGCTGCGGCGAGGAGGTGCCCCCACTCCTCCCCGTCGAAAACAGCCGCACCAGCGCTTGCTGGGAGTGGGAACGTGTGGCCCAGGCCACCAAATCCTCCGGTTCCGACCAGTAGGAGAGAGCATGGCTGTAGAACAGGCATCGAGGACACCCACCGCCGGCCCTGGCAATAACACCATCGTCAGAGTCAACGACGTATGCATGCACTTCCCCGTCACCTCCGGCATCATCTTTCAGCGCAAGGTAGGCGAGGTTAAGGCCGTTGACGGCGTCAACTTCGAGATCAGGCGCGGCGAGACCCTCGGTCTGGTCGGCGAGAGCGGCTGCGGCAAGACCACCCTCGGCCGCGCCATCCTCATGCTCTACCGGCCCACCTCCGGCCAGGTCGAGTTCGAGGGCCACGAGCTCACCCACATGGGCGCCGGCGATATCCGCCGCATGCGCCGTCGCATGCAGATGATCTTCCAAGATCCCTATGCCTCGCTCAACCCCCGCATGAGCATCGGCGCCATCATCGCCGAACCCATCGTCATCCACGGCTTGGCCAAGTCCCGTGGCGAGCGCCGAGAGCGCGTCCAGGAGCTCATGCGTATCGTCGGTCTCAACCCCTACTACGCCAACCGCTACCCCCACGAGTTCTCCGGCGGCCAGCGCCAGCGCATCGGCGTCGCCCGCGCCCTCGCCGTCCAGCCCTCCTTCATCGTCGCCGACGAGCCCGTCTCTGCCCTCGACGTCTCCATCCAGGCCCAGATCATCAACCTGCTCGAGGAGCTTCAGGACAGCTTCGAACTCACCTACCTCTTCATCGCCCACGACCTATCCGTCGTGCGTCACATCAGCGACCGCGTGGCGGTGATGTACCTGGGCAAGATCATGGAACTCACTGATCGCCTGGAGCTCTACGACAACCCCTTGCACCCGTACACCAAGGCGCTCCTCTCCGCCGTCCCCATCCCCGACCCCGCCGTCGAGGCCCAGCGCGAGCGCATCATCCTCACCGGCGACGTCCCCAGCCCCCTCAAGCCACCCCCTGGCTGCGTCTTCCACACCCGCTGCCCCATCGCCATCGACGAGTGCAGGGTGCGCATCCCCGATTGGCGCAACGTTGGCACCGGCGCCAGCGAGCACTGGGTCGCCTGCCACCGCGTCTAGGCACGCTCCCCCCTCCGGAAGCCGTGTTCCGCTCGCCCTGACCTTGCCGAAGCGCCCTCCGAGGGTCTAGCTGCCCGATCCCTTAAGTGCAGCTCAGGTTGAAGAACGGCTTGAACGGCAGCAGGTCCAGCAGGTTGTTCCAATTGTC
>CAYFYG010000326.1:0-1861 GCA_964347225.1 uncultured Dehalococcoidia bacterium
CGGCCAAGCGGCCCGGCCTCGGTGCCACCGATGTCCTTCGCGTCCCCGCCGCCTTCCTCGAGGGCGGTGAAACGTTCGATGTCCCTCTTGCCGAGCACGGCTTCTCCGCTCTCGTCACCATCCACAAAGACGGTCGCGAGCGCAGCGTCCTCCTCGACGCGGGGCTCACTCCCAACGGCCTGGCCGACAACATGCGCCGCCTCAGCCTCTCTTCCGAGAGCATCGAGGCGATACTGTTCAGCCACGGCCACTTCGACCACACCACCGGCCTCGACGGCCTGGTGCGCGCGCTGGGCCCCGCCAGGCCCCCCGTGATCGTCCATCCCGACTTTTGGACCCGCCGCCGAATGGTCATCCCCGGCCGCGACCCCTTCGAGCTGCCCTCCACCAGCAGGTCCGCTCTCCAGGACGCCGGCTTCGAGATCATCGAGAAGAGCGAGCCTTCCCTCCTCCTCGACGGCTCCCTCCTGATCACGGGAGAGGTGGAGCGGACAACGGAGTTCGAGCGAGGCTTCCCGGTGCAGCAAGCCTTCCGGGACGGGCAATGGCAGCCGGACCCACTGACCTCAGACGACCAGGCGTTGGTGGCCAACGTCCGCCACAAGGGTCTGGTCGTACTCACCGGCTGCGGCCATGCGGGCGTGGTCAACACCCTGCGGTACGCCAGGAAACTCACCGACGTGGACCGCCTCTATGCCGTCATGGGTGGCTTTCACCTCAACGGCCCCCTATTCGAGCCGATCATCCCGAACACCTGCGCGGCGCTGGCCGAACTGGCACCAGAGGTGATCGTGCCGACTCACTGCACCGGCTGGAAGGCCACTCACGCCCTGGCAGCCCAGTTCCCCGACGCCTTCATCCAGAACAGCATCGGCACCCGCTACGAGCTGTAGCGGCTGACAACCCGCGGCTCCGCCCCGCGACCCACTAGGAACGTTGCTAACGCATCCCTTGACAGACCTCGACATGGTCTGTATGATGGAAGTAATTGACTGACTGGTCAGTCAATTACAGGGAGCGTGCCGCATGGCAGGTGAATCGACACTAGAGGCCAAGCGCCGCCGCCAGATCATCGCCGCTGCCAGGCAGGTGTTCTCGCGGAAAGGCTATGACGCCGCAACTGTGGAGGAGATCGCTGACACCGCCGGGGTGAGCAAGGGCCTGATCTACAACTACTTTCGGAGCAAAGAAGACATCCTCCTGGCCACGGCTGAAGCACTGATGAGCCGCCTGGAGGAACACATGGAGCGCATGTCGACCGCCAAGGTCACGGCCAGCGACAAGATTCTGGCCGCACAGCATATGCACACAGGGGAGATGATCAAACAGTGGGACTTCGTGCAGATCATGTTCGAATTCTGGTCGGAGTCCGTCCGCCGGCCGGAGATGGCGCGGCCCTATGCCCGCATGTTCCGGAAGGCCCGCGCCTACCTGGAGACGGTCATTGACAACGGCCTCGCCAGCGGGGAGTTTCGCCCCGTCCCCGCCAAGGAGGTCGCCTCCCTCATGATCGCCATGGCTGATGGCCTAACTGTCCAGCGCATGCTGGACGCACGTGCCTTCACGTGGCGCAACGTCTCTGACGCCATGGACGATCTCCTCCTCAACGCCCTGCTGGCGCGGCGAAAGGAAGGGTAGATACCATGTCCTTCATTGCCCTCATCATCAAGAACCTCGTCCGGCAGCGTATTCGCACCGGCCTGACCATCCTCGGCATCAGCATGGGCATCACCACCGTGGTGGCGCTGGGCGTGGTCACGAGCAGCCTCAAGGAGTCTGCCGGCGAGATCATCCGCATGGGGGAGGCCGACTTCATGGTCGCCCAGGAAGGCGCCGCCGACCTTACCTTCAGCCTCGTCTC
>CAYFYG010000327.1:0-15434 GCA_964347225.1 uncultured Dehalococcoidia bacterium
GGCGAGGAGGTCCTCGCCGAGGCCCCAGGGCCCTCGCCAGCGGCGCCATCTTGGCGCGCGTAGCGGACGCAGGTCTTACTTCCGGCGTCCCCGCAGAGCGCGGATCACCATCGCCAGGCCCAGGAACATGATGGCGGTCGTGATGATGCGTGTCCAATCGAAGATGGGCACCATGCGGGTCTCGTCGGCGGTGACCTCCAGCACACCCACGGGCTGGACACGAACAGCACCGCCACCGCCGCTACCGGCGCCGCTACGTGTGGCGCCGTCACCGCCCGGCTCCTCTCGGCCTCCACCCCCCGCGCCAGCGCCAAAGCCGTAGGCGATCACCGCCACCGGGATGATCGTCTTCTCACCGATCTCCCGCGCTTCGCCGTAGACCACCTCCACCTTGGCGGATCCCTTGATCCGCTCCAGAAGCTCGCTAACGATGCGCTCGCCGGCAACAGTAGGCTCCTCCATAGCGAACCTCCTTTCTCAAGGGAAGAACTGCCCGGTGCCCCTCGCCCTAGACGACTGCGGCTCTAGTTCTTGCTCGCCACGACGAGCAGCCAGTTGCGGGGCGAGGTCTCAAGCCCCAGCTCCGCAAAGGCGGCCCGGGCACCGTGCTTCAGCGACTCACTACCCGGCTCCAGGGGTACGCCGGGCATCACCCCCTCGATGAACAGCTCGTACTCGCTGATGTCCTCGAACCCCTTCAGGGTCATCGGCACAGGCACGACCTGGTTCTCACGTATGTGGAAGCCGTTCGCCTCCAGCAGGGCCCCGTACTCCTCCGGGCTCAAGGGCTGACGGGCCAGGGCCCGCTGCGCCTTATCGGGACCCAGACCGTATTGCTCGCGCAGGCAGCGCAGGGCCTTCATCATCCAGCGCCGGTAGAACTGCAGCGATTCCGCAGGCTCCGCTCCCTGGAAGAAGGCGGTGTTGAAGGAGAACGTACCGCCCCTTCGCAGGCTGTGGTACACCTCCTGCACCACGGCCGCCTTCTCCTGTACCAAGTGGATGGCGTTGCAGAAGAACACCGCGTCCACCGGCCTCCGCACGAATTGCGAGAGCCGCTCCGCGCTGCCCTGGGCGAAGCGGACGACGGCACCGCTGATGTTCTCCAGATTGCGCCGCGCTGCCTCTATGGCCGACTCCGAAGGCTCCACCGCGATCACCTCAGCGGTTGGCTCGCTGGCCACCTCCGCCACCAGCAGCCGCGTGACCGCCCCGGTGCCCGCTCCCAGATCCACCACGCGCTGACCCGGCTGAGGCCGGGCCAGCGCCACCAAGCGCTGGTTCACCTCCTGGTAAAACGGGTTCTGCGAGAACTTCTCCAGGGTGAAGCCGTCCGCCATGGCGACCTCCTCTAGGGCTTCCGGCCAGCGCTGTAGTCGCCGAAGGGGGTGTCGCGCTGCCGCAGCGCCTCCCGAACGCCCTTCTCATCGATAAGCCTGCGCCACGCCAGCCCCTCCGGAGTGTGCCTCATCAGACCATCCAGGATCGACCCCAGAAGCTGCGTGGTATGCAGACCCATGTTCTCGTATGCTTGGTTCACCAGCAGCTTCATCGACACTAGTTGAGATATCGGTACCTGGGCCATGCGCCCGGCCAACTCCTCCACCTCTCGCTCCAACTCCGCCGCCGGAACCGCCTTATGGATGAGCCCGATACGCTCCGCTTTCCGACCGTCCACTGGGTCACCGGTGAGAAGCAGCCGCTTGGCCCACTCTGCGCTCAAGCGATAGGCCCACATCGCCGTCAGCGGGGAGCCCCACACCCGCGCCGGGGCATAACCCATCTGCGCGTCCTCCGCCGCCACGATAAGGTCGCTGCACAGCACCATGTCGGTCCCGCCGGCCACGCACCAGCCGTGCACCTGGGCGATGGTTGGCTTGCGGCTGTACCACAGGCTCATGAACTTGGCGGCCAGCGTCGTCGTCATCGAATAGTCCGCCACGGGGTCCCACTGCGCCGGGCCCGTGAGCAGGCCAGGCTCCAGGTCAAAGCCAGCGCAGAACGCCCGTCCGGCACCACGCAGGATGATGACCCGCACCTCCGGATTCGCGTTGGCCTCGCCCACCGCCTGCTCCAACTCGTCGGGCATCTTCAGGCTGATCGCGTTCAGCCGCTCCGGCCGGTTGAGGGTAATCCTGGCCAGAGGGCCGTCCGTCTCATAGATGATCGTCTCGTAGGCCATCTGCGACTACCCGCCGAGAAGCGACACTACACGATCCAGAATGCGGGCCGCGACCTCATACTTGCTCATCAGGGGCAGTTCCTCCTCTCCCTCGCGATCCAAGAGCGTCACCTTGTTGGTGTCCGAGCCGAAGCCGGAACCCTCAGCGGTCACATTGTTCGCGGCGATGAGCTCCAGCCCCTTCTTCTCCAGCTTGTGCCGGGCGTTGGCCACCAGGTTCTCGCTCTCCGCGGCGAACCCTACTCGCACCAGCCCCTTCCGCCGCCCGATCTCCGCCAGGATGTCCGGCGCCCGCACGAGGGACAGGGCCAGCTCGTCCTGACCGCGCTTGATCTTCTCGCCCATGGCCTCCGCCGGCTGGTAGTCGGCCACAGCGGCCGCCATGATCACGACATCCGCATCGGCGCACTCCGCGACCACCGCGTCGCGCATCTCCGCCGCTCCCTGTACTGCGACGACCCGGATCGCGTAGGGAGCGGCCAGAGCCACCGGGCCGCTCACCAAGACAACATCAGCACCCCGGTCGCGGGCGGCCTCCGCCACCGCGTAGCCCATCTTCCCGGACGAGTAGTTCCCCACATAGCGGACGGGGTCGATGGGCTCCTGCGTACCGCCAGCACTGACGACCACTTTTTTGCCAGCTAAGTCGCCGTCCCTACCGAGAACGTATCTGGCAGCGCCCATAATGCTGTCAACCTCAGACATGCGTCCCGGGCCGATGTGGCCGGAGGCCAAGCGGCCTACCTCCGGGCCCACAACGTGCACACCGCGGCTGCGCAGACTTGCCAGGTGCCCTTGAGTGGCCCCGTGCTCGAACATCTGGGGGTCCATGGCCGGGCAGACGACGATAGGCGCCCTTGTGGCCAGGGCGGTAAGGCTCACCATGTCCTCGGCTAAGCCCAAGGCCACCCGAGCGATGGTGGTGGCTGTAGCCGGAGCGATGATCAGAGCATGGGCACGGCGGCCGATTTCGACGTGCAGCTCCGACGCTCCAGAAGCGGTGTCGTACATATCCACGAAGGCGGGGCGGCCGCTGACCCCCCCAAACGTAAGGGGCGAGATGAAGTGAACGGCCGCCGGCGTGAGGAGGACGTCCACCTTGGCCCCGGCCTGAGTGAGCTTGCTGGCCAGGTCCGCAGCCTTATAGGCAGCGATGCTGCCGCTCACCCCAAGGACGATGTTTCGGTCAGTCAGATTGTACATCTCGCTCTCTCACCCAGACGCCGCTACCCGCGGTTCATCTCGTAGATGATGCGCAGCCCCTCCAGCGTCAGGTTCAGGTTTACGGCATCGATGACGTCGGTCTCGCGAGCGATCAGCTCCGCGTAGCCGCCCGTGCCGATGACCTTGGTACCCGGGCCCAGCTCCTCCTTGAAGCGGCCCACGATCCCCTCCACCAGACCCACGTACCCGAACACGATCCCCGACTGGATCGCTGTCACGGTGTTGCCGCCGATAGCCGACTTGGGACGGGTGAGTTCCACCCGGTGCAGCTTCGCTGCCCGTTGGAACAACGCCTCCGCGGCGATACCGAGACCGGGGGCTATGGCGCCACCCACATAATCCCCTTCCTTGCTGATGCCGTCGAACACGGTGCCCGTGCCGAGATCCACGATCACCATCGGCGGCGGCCCGTACAGGTGGATAGCCGCCACTGCGTCGGCCACGCGATCGACACCCACATCACGGGCAGTGTCGTACACAATGCGGAGCCCCGTGCGCACTCCTGTCGCCACCACCAGCGGCCGCACCCGAAAGTATCGACCGCACACCGCCTCGAACACTGGATCCAAGTCCGGTACCACGCTCCCCATGACGGCATGATCGATCTCGGCGATGTCGATCCCCTCATGGGCAACGAGGCTGCTCATCAACACGCCGTACTCGTCAGCCAGCTTCCCCACATCAGTGGAGAAGCGCCAGGTAGCCCGCAGGGTGCTCTCCTCGAAGACACCCAACGTCACGTTTGTATTACCCACATCGACGGCTAGCAGCACTTCTGACCGGTCACCTCCCACCACGGCGTGCACATTATAACAGGCTGAATCAGGGCTCGAACCAGTAGCCCCTAGCCCGGCCCCACAACGCAGCAAAGAGTCCACATTTTGCCGACAAGGAAAGGGGCGACATTTTACTAGTGTATTTGTCATAAAATTCTTGACCCCCTTGCTTGGCGGTTGCTATCGTTCCGCCGTCCGCTCCCCTAAGTCACTCCGTTCACTGCCCAACGCCCTACGGAGGGAAACCGATGGAAGACCCTGCCGCCCGTCGTGTATGGGACACTGCCCTCGGACAGCTCCAACTCCAAGTCACCCGACCCAATTACGACACATGGCTGAAGGACACCGTGGGCCTCGCCGCTGATAATGGTACCTTCCTCATCGGAACACCCTCCGACTTCGTCAGCGAGTGGCTACGCAGCAAGATGAGCCCTGTCATCGCCAGCACGGTCAGCGGCATCCTCGGTCACGAAGTCAGCGTCCGCTTCCAAGTTATCTCTCCCTCATCCGGCAACAACGGCCACCAGCTGCAGGCTTCCCCGCTTCCAGCACCTGCCAGCCCCCCTGCCGCCACACCCACACCCAGCGCGGACAAGAAGCGCAGCCCCAGATTTACCTTCGACCGCTTCGTCGTCGGAGATGGCAACCGCCTGGCCGCCGCTGCCGCCCTAGCCGCCGCTGACCAACCGACCGACCTGTACAACCCCCTGTTCATCTACGGCGGCACCGGACTGGGTAAGACTCACCTCCTGCGTGCCATCGCCCACCGCAGCGCTAACGGACATCGGCGTGTCATCTACACCACTAGCGAGCAGTTTACAAACGAGTTCCTGACCGCCATCGTTCAAAGCAGACAGGACGACTTCCGTCGGCAATACCGCTCCGCTGACGTCCTCCTCATCGATGACATTCAGTTCCTGTGTGGCAAGGAGCGCACGCAAGAGGAATTCTTCCACACCTTCAACGATCTTCACACCGGCGGCTGCCAACTCGTTCTTACATGTGACCAACCACCCGCTGCTATCACTGGCCTCCAAGCTCGCCTCCGCTCCCGCTTCCACTGGGGCCTCATTGCTGACATCCAGCCGCCGGATGAGGACACCCGCCTGGCCATTCTCCGCACCAAGGCCGCTGAGCAGCGTGTAAACATCCCTCGTGATGTCGCATCCCTCATCGCTGACCGCGCCCAAGACAACATCCGTCAACTTGAGGGCCTCCTTAATCGCGTCTCCGCCTATGCTAGGCTAGCCCGCTCGCCCATCAACCAGAGGCTTGCCTGCGTTGCTCTCAACGCCCTCACCCCCGCACCCCCCACCTCACCACCTTCCCCGCAGGCCATCCTCACCCAGGTCGCCTCCTACTTCAACACATCCCCTGAGGTCCTAGCTGGACCCAGTCGGGTCAAGCCCATTACCGAAGCCCGCCACATAGCCATGTACCTCCTCCGCGAGGACGCACTTCTCCCCCTTAAGACGATCGGCCACCTCCTCGGCAATCGCGACCACTCCACAGTGATCCACGGCTGTCGCCAAGCAGCCACATCTCTCAACAAGCCAGGGCGCCGACACCAACTCAACGAGATCCGATCCCACATCCTCGCCTAGCGGCTCTCCTCTCTACACCACACTCTCAGCACACTGCCCACAGGCCTCCCACAACCCTTTCCTCAAACAACGCACAGGAAGCCAAGATAGCCGGGCAATGCCATCCACATCTCTAACATCCTGACTATGATGATGATCTAAACCATGCTCGTCTGACAGTGCAGTAGCGCCTAGAATTATCTACAGGACATATGAAGAAGTGATTGACTACGTCTGCATTCAGGCTATGGGGGGCGATGGTGGCAGGGGCTGTGTAAGCTTCCGCCGTGAGAAGTATGTTCCGAGGGGAGGTCCTGACGGTGGGGATGGTGGTAATGGGGGTAGTATCGTGGTGGTTGCGGCCTCCTCAGTGAGCACGCTGCGAGGGGTGGGCCGGAGGCGGATGTACCGTGCTGAGCGAGGGGGGCATGGGAAAGGGGCTCACAGGAATGGCCGCAGGGGAAGAGATACTATATTGAGGGTACCGCTGGGGACGGAGGTATATGTGCGAGGCGAGGGGATACGCCTTGGAGACCTGGTGGCAGTTGGGGAGAGTGTTGTGATCGCTAGGGGAGGTCTGGGTGGGAAGGGCAATGCATGGTTTGCCAGGGCAGAGTACCAGGCACCGCGTATAGCCCAGCATGGTCAGGCTGGTCAGGTTCGAGAGGTAGAACTCGACTTGAAGGTGCTCGCGGATGTGGGCATCATTGGCCTGCCGAATGTTGGGAAGTCTACCCTCCTGAGGGCGATCTCAGCCGCGCAACCTCGCGTGGCTGAGTATGCTTTTACAACGCGGGAACCTGTGCTGGGCGTCGTGGATGTGGGCCTTGAGAGGTTTGTGGTAGCAGACATCCCCGGCCTTATTCAAGATGCGCATCTTGGGGCTGGTCTGGGCCTGGAGTTCCTGCGTCACATCGCACGAACCAGGGTCCTCGTTCACGTGCTAGATGGAACACGGCCGGACCCGCTCTCGGATATGGATGTCGTAAACCAGGAGTTGCGTGAGTATAGCACTGCACTCATGGAGAGACGGCAACTGCTTGTTGTTAACAAGCTGGACTTGGCGGAGGTGAGGTGCCGACTGGACGAGCTGGAGGAGGCTTTTACAAGGGCAGGCTTGAGGCTGCAGTTTGTGTCAGCAGAGAAACAGCACGGCACTGACGAGCTGGCGAGACGGATAGCCGAGGCGGTATCAAGTGAGCGCCGCGATGTTCCCCAGCAGCAGGCTCCTATCATCCGGCCGAAGCCTGTCGGTCGGCGGTTCGATGTTCGGCGGGAAGAGGACGGCTTCCGCTTGCAGGGAGACAGGGTGGTGACGTTTGCAGAGATGATGCCCGTGGAGGTCGAGGAGGGCAGGCAGGAGTTGTGGTGGCACTTGGGCCGCTGGGGTGTGAGCGCCGCCCTACGCCGAGCGGGCGCTCGGCCGGGCGCCCGCGTGCGCCTGGGTAAGGTGGAGCTGGAGTGGCCGGGCTGAGACTCGGCATCTTGGGCGGGACGTTTGACCCGGTGCACTGCGGTCACTTAGCACTGGCTAGGGCTGCCCTTGATGAGGTAGGCCTGGATAGGGTGCTGTTCTTGCCAGCGGGTCGGCCCTGGCGGAAAGCAGACCGCGAAATCACCTCCGCCGAGCACCGGCTGGCGATGCTGTGCTTGGTGCTGGAGGGGGAGAGCGCGTTTGAGATAGCTACGCTGGAGCTGGACAGGGAGGGGCCGTCCTACGCCGCTGATACACTGGAGGTCCTGCAGGCCGGTCGGCCCAGCGATGAGCTGTTCTTCATCCTGGGAGAGGACGCGCTCGTGGATCTACCGAACTGGGCCCGTCCTCAGCGAATGCTCGAGCTGGCGGTGCTCGTGGTTGCGAGGCGGGTCGGTGTGGAGCGGAAGGCTGTGGACGAGGCAGGGCAACGGCTGCCGGGGCTGTTGGATCGCGTTGTCTGGCTGAAGATGCCGCTGCTAGACATGAGCGGCACGGAGATCAGGGATAGGATCCGGCGCGGCCTGCCGGTAGGTGGTGACCTGATACCGCCAGCGGAGGAGGCATACATCCGGGAGCACGGGCTTTACCGGGCCTAGATGAAGCTGAGGGCTGGACGACAACGCGGTGGCGTGGGTCCGGTGTACTAAGAGGGCACAACGTATACCGCCACCAGTGAGTAGTGCAGGACGCTTCCTGCGATGACCAGCACGTGGAAGACCTCGTGGTAGCCGAACACGCGCGGCCAAGGGTTCGGTTTCCCGGCGGCGTAGACTACTCCGCCCAGGGTATAGAGCACCCCGCCCAACAGTAGCAGCGCCAGGGGGCCAGCTGTAAACCAGGCCACGAGCTTGGGCGCCGTCAGCAGGGCCAGCCAGCCCACTATCACGTAAAACGCTACGCTCAGCCACTTGGGAGCCCCCGGCCAGATGAGCTTGAGGGTGATGCCAGCCGCCGCGATCCCCCACACCACGGACAGGACGCTGATCCACCAGGCGGTGTTCAGCACTAGGAGGCAGAAGGGTGTGTACGTGCCAGCGATGAGCGCGAAGATCATGGCGTGGTCCAGTCGTCGGAGGAGGCCGCGTAGACGCGGCGACCAGGTGATGCGGTGATAGGCGGCGCTGGTGGTGTACAGCAGGATCAGAGTAGCCCCGAAGACCGCTGCTCCCACGTAAGTTCGTGCGGAGTGGGCGAGGAGCAGCAGCAACACTGCGCCGGCGATCGCGGCGAAGGCTGCGCAGAGGTGGAAGACACCACGCAGCAGCGGCCGCTGAGGGATGACACTCTCGAAGGCCCAGGAATGCGTCATGTGGGCCTGATTCCACCGATTCGGTGGAACCTCAGTAGCGACACGGGGTCAATCGCTGGGGCCACGGCAAGAGGGAATGATCGGGGTGATCGAGGCACATTGCGCGCCGCCTAGATGTCCAGGTTGCGGACCTTGTCGTAGTGGCTCTGGATGAAGCTCTTGCGGGGTGGCACCTCTTCGCCCATGAGCTCGGTGAAGACGCGGTCGGCCATCATCCCATCCTCGACGGTGACCTGGAGCACGGTGCGCCGCGCCGGGTCCATGGTCGTCTCCCAGAGCTGGTCGGGGTTCATCTCACCCAGCCCCTTGTAGCGCTGGACGGCCACGCCCTTACCGTCCTTGATGCGGTCGAGGTAGGTGTCCTTGTCCTTCTCGCTGTATATCCAGCGCCCTTCCTTGCCATGCTGGATGCGGTACAGGGGGGGCTGGGCGATATAGAGATGCCCGGCGTCGATGAGCTCTCGCATGTAGCGGAAGAAGAAGGTCAGGAGGAGGGTGCGGATGTGGGAGCCGTCTACATCGGCGTCGGTCATGATGATGACGCTATGGTAGCGGAGCTTGGCGGGGTCGAACTCCTCGCCGAAGCCAGCGCCGAGGGCGGTGATGAGGGCCTTGATCTCTTGGTGGGAGAGCATCTTGTCGGGGCGGGCCTTCTCCACGTTGAGGATCTTGCCGCGCAGGGGGAGGATGGCCTGGAAGCGGCGGTCGCGCCCCTGCTTGGCCGAACCGCCGGCGGAGTCGCCCTCCACGATGTAGATCTCGCGCAGCTCGGCGCTACGCTCCGAGCAGTCGGCCAGTTTCCCGGGGAGGATGGAGGAATCCAGGACGCCCTTCTTGATCACGAGGTCGCGGGCCTTCCGGGCGGCCTCGCGGGCGCGTGAAGCGGTGAGACACTTCTCGATGACGCGACGACCGTCGGAGGGATGCTCTTCGAGATAGCGGGAAAGCTCTTCCCCTAGGGCGGACTCCACCAGGCCCTTCATCTCGGCGTTGCCCAGGCGGGTCTTGGTCTGGCCTTCGAACTGGGGCTCGGGGAGCTTGACGCTGACCACCGCCACCAGCCCTTCACGGACATCCTCGCCTGTAAGGTTGGAGTCGCCCTCTTTAAGGATCTTCTGCCTCCGCGCGTATTCGTTGAGGACGCGGGTGAGGGCGGAGCGGAAGCCGGTGAGGTGGGTGCCGCCGTCGATGGTGTTGATGCAGTTGGCGAAGGCGAAGGTCGACTCGGTGAAGCTGTCATTGTACTGGAGGGCCACCTCGGCGATGGAGCCATTGACGGTCCGCTCCATGTAGAAGGGGTCGTGCAGGGCATTACGGTTGCGATTCAGCCGCTTGACGAAGGACGCGATGCCACCCTGGAAGTGGTAGCTCACCTCGCGGCCGCTGCGCTCGTCGCTGAAGTGTATCCACACCCCCTTGGTGAGGAATGCCATCTCGCGGAAGCGCTGGGCTAGCGTGTCGAAGTCGAAGTCGATCTCGGGGAAGATGTCTGGATCCGCGGTGAAGCCGGTCGTCGTGCCGCTTCTCTGAGTCTTGTTGCCGACAACCTTGGCGGGGCCCAGGGCCTTGCCGCGGGAATACTCCTGCCGGTACGTCTTGCCCTCGCGCCGGACCTCCACCCACATGGTCTTGGAGAGGGCGTTGACCACGGCGGCACCGACGCCGTGGAGGCCGCCCGACACCTTGTACGCCTGGTGGTCGAACTTGCCACCGGCGTGGAGGTATGTCATCACGGTCTCCAGGGCGGACTTTCCCGTGCGACGGTGCTTGTCGGTGGGGATGCCGCGCCCGTTGTCGGAGACGATGACGGAGCCGTCCGGCTTGATGCGGACGTCCACTTCGTTGCAGAAGCCCGCCATCGCCTCGTCCACGCTGTTGTCGACGATCTCGTAGACGAGATGATGCAGGCCGCGGGAATCGGTGGAACCGATATACATGCTGGGGCGGCGGCGCACAGCCTCCAGCCCCTCCAGCACTTGGATATCGGCGGCGGTGTATTCGTTTACCTTGGTCTTGGGCATGGGAAGGCTTTGGGGGCGCTTCGTGATGGCATACACATTCTAACATATCTAAACGTATCTGGCACCTATTGGTTTCCTGCCCCAGAATGGCGGCGTGAGACACACTGCCGCGGTCACTGCCGAGCCCGACTCCCCGGTGCCCGGGGTGAAGCGGCCGGTGTTTGTCCTGGGCACCGTCTCCTTCCTCACGGACGTCTCCTCCGAGATGGTCTATCCTCTGGTGCCGCTGTTCCTGACGTCGGTGCTGGGGGCTCCCGTCGCTGCTGTCGGCCTCATAGAAGGGCTGGCCGAGGGCGCGGCTTCGCTGTTCAAGACTGTCGGTGGTTGGGCGTCAGACCGGCTGCGGGCGCGGAGGCCGCTGGTGTTCGCGGGATACGTGCTGTCGGCGGTCGCGAAGCCACTGCTCGCCGCGGCTTACGTGTGGCCGGTGGCGCTGCTCGTGAGGCTTGGTGATCGCACTGGAAAGGGAATCCGGACGGCGCCTCGGGACGCGCTCGTGGCGGACGCGACGCCGTGGGAGTCGAGGGGCAGGGCCTTCGGCTTCCACCGCGCCGCCGACACGCTTGGGGCGGTGATAGGGCCGGCGCTGGCCCTGGGCTTGCTGGCGGTCTTCGCCGACAACTTTCGGCTCATTTTCGTCTTGGCCTTCCTCCCTGCCGTCGCTGCGGTGGCGCTGATTGCGCTCGTGAGGGAGCGGCCGCCCGCCCCTGCGCCCCCGGAGGCGGCGAGAGTCGCCTGGCGGGGGCTGGGGACCGGCTTCTATGTCTTTCTTGGCATCAGCCTGCTGTTCGCTCTGGGGAACAGCAGCGATGTCTTCCTCCTCCTGCGCGCCAAGGACGTTGGACTGAGCAACTCGGAGGTGGTGCTGAGCTACATGCTGTTCAACTTGGTGTACGCCGCTCTGGCGATGCCGGCGGGGGTTGTCTCCGACCGGCTGGGCCGGAGGAACGTGATCGGCGGCGGCTTCGCCGTGTTCGCGATGGTGTACCTGGGGTTCGCTCTGGCGGGCCGAGGAGCGGTTGTCTGGCCCCTGTTTGCGGTCTACGGCGTGCATATGGCCCTGACGGAGGGGGTGGGACGCGCGTTCGTGGCCGATTTCGTGCCCAGCGAGCGGCGGGCCACCGCGCTGGGGCTGTACCAGGGAGCGATGGGGGCCATGATCCTTCTGTCCAGCGTCATCGCAGGGGCTCTTTGGGACGCCATCGATCCAGCGGCGCCGTTCTTCCTCGGCGGCGCTACCTCCCTGGTGGCCCTGGCTCTCCTGCTGGTCGCCCTGCCCCGCCGGCCAGTGACACCGGCGCACAGACGCCTATAATAGCCTCGATGTGAGCAAGGAGGGTTCTATGCTACACCGCTTGCGCCGTCTGTTCTCCCGCTCGCCGGAGCCGGCGTCTCTGGTCGATATCACACTGCGGCCTATTGGCGTGGTCCGGAATCGAGTCAAGAAGCCGGCGCCCGACGGGTGGGAAGAGGTGAACTCGCGCATAGTGCTGCGGCGGGAGCTGGCCGAGGCGCTGCTGGGGCTGGACGGCTACTCGCACATCCACGTGCTGTTCTGGCCGCACCAGGTCCCGGACGAGGTGCGGGGCTCCAAGCCGCGGCTCCATCCCATGGACGATCCTGCCAACCCCCTCCAGGGCATACTGGCCACACGTTCGCAGATCCGTTTCAACCCCATCCTGCCGTCCGTGGTGTCGTTGCTGAAAGTGAAGGGCAACGTGCTGCACGTGCGGGGGCTGGACGCCGTGAACGGGTCGCCGGTGCTGGACGTGAAGCCGTACATCCCGCACCACGACTCGGTCCCGGAGGCGAAGGTGGCGCAGTGGGTTGCCGAGCGGATCCAAAGTGGATGACGCTTTCCCAGCGCCTTCTCGAAATCTACCGCCGCCTCGACGCTGCCTACGGGCCCCAGCACTGGTGGCCCGGCGAGACACGCTTCGAGGTGATCGTTGGGGCAATCCTCACGCAATCCGCGGCCTGGGCCAACGTGGAGAAGGCGATCGCCAACCTGAAGGCGGCGGGCGCCCTATCACCGGAGGGTCTGGCCTGCTTCAGCAAGGGCGAGCTTGCCCGGCTGATCTATCCGGCGGGCTACTTCAACGCCAAGGCCCGCAAGCTCAAGGCGTTTTCGGCGCTCCTGTCCCAGCGGTTCGATGGGCAGTTGGAGAGGCTCCTGGCGGCGCCCGTCGAGGAGCTGCGGCCGCTGCTCCTGGCTACCTACGGGATCGGGCCTGAGACGGCGGACTCTATCCTCCTCTATGCAGCGGGTCGCCCCGTGTTCGTCATCGACGCCTATACGCGGCGGCTGCTCTCGCGGCTCGGCATGACTCCAGATCGTGACTCCTACGACTCGTGGCGGGCGCTCTTCATGGATAGCCTGGAGGGGGACGCGGCGCTGTTCAACGAGTACCACGCCCTCGTCGTGCGCCACGGCAAGGAGGTGTGCCGCCGCCAGCCCCGCTGCGAGGTCTGCTCTCTGCTGGAGGGCTGCCCGACCGGCGAATCTAAGCTGGGCCCGACGAAATGAGGGCGGAGGCTACGCCCCTGAAACAAGTCGCGCGTGCGTGCCGTCTCTATTGAGTGGGTCGAATTCTGGGGTCCGGGACGGACACTATGTAACGCTGGGGCCGCTGGTGCGTCTTACTTTACGGTCCCAAACCCTCCCTTTTGGGCTCGTCACAGGAAAGCTACCGGCAGCTTTCCTGTGATGCTTTTTGGGACTTGAAGCACCTTCCGCCTCCGCCTAACCGCTCGCTTTCTCCAACATCATCTGTATCGCATCGCCGAGGCCCTTCACCAGGTCATCGCCGGTACGGAAGTGGCTGGGCTCCCAGATCAACTGGTGCATGAAATCGACCGCCGCAGGCGGAACCTCTGTCCATCGGCTGTCCCTGCCGTAGAAGAGGTAGATGTCCCAGGCTATCCGGCCCGCCCATTCGAGACGATCAGTAATAGCCGCTCCTGACCGCTGCCGAGGATCGTCGAAATGGCGGACGCGAGGGTCATCGATGGTACGGGCCGCTGCCCTGGCTGCCGCCTTCGTGTCGTCGGGGAGCACGTGCATCCAGACCACGCTCACGCTGATGTCGGCGTCGGGGAACCCCTCAAGGACGGACCTTCGCACCGCCCGGGTGCCTGCCAGGCAGAACGGTCAGGTGGGAGACACGAGGGCGAGAACCCGTATCTTCCCACGATTGTGGTTGAAGTGCTCCTTCAGCGGCTGCAACGACTGAGCCAGGGATGCGACTTGGGCGTCCGTCATGGTTGCAGCATAGGGCAGCCTCATCCAGTGTCAAGCGGGGCGCCGTGTACTGCGACCGACCCGCAGCCGCGGCCACGCGAACCGTTCCTTGACTCCCGGTGCTGGACGCTCGTACGCTGAGCGCGGGGTGAAAGGAGGGGTCGCGTGGACCTCGCCATAGTCGGCCCGGCCCAGTCCGGCAAGACGGCTGTTTTCAACGCCCTGGCCGCCGGCCATGCCCAGCACGGCGACGCCCGCCGCGAGCACGTGGCGGCGGTCAAGATCCCCGATGATCGCCTCGAAAAGCTGGCGGTGCTCGTGGCGGCCGAAAAGGTCACCCACGCCGAACTGCGCCTCTTCGACCTGCCGCCGCTGTTCGAGAAGGGACGGGGCCCATCCGGTGAGGCGGCGGAGGCCCTGTCCCGCGCCGACGGCCTAATCCTGGTTGTGCGGCAGTTCCGGCGGCCGGACGTTCCCCATCCCCTGGGCGACGTGGACCCGGGCCGCGACATCGACCTGTTCCAGTCGGAGATGATTCTGCACGACTTGGGCATCGTGGAACGGCGACTGGAGAAGCTGGATATCACCGTGCGTTCGGCGAAGCGCGAGGAGCGGGAGGCGGGCCAGCGGGAGCTGGCGACGCTGCAGCGAGCCCGCCAGCATCTGGAGGACGGCCAGGCCCTGCATGATCGCATGGCCGCGGGCGAGGAAGCGCGGGCTCTGGCCAACTACGGTCTGCTCACCCTGAAAGCCCTCCTCGTTGTCGTGAACCTGGACGAGGCCGATATCGGGAGGGCGGAGGAGATCGAGGACGAGTTCCGGGGGCGCTTCGGCGTCTCCGTGGGGGCGATGTGCGCTCGATTGGAGGCGGAGCTGGCGGAGCTGGAGCCCGAGGAGGCGGCCGAGTTCCGTCGGGAGCTGGGGGCAACGGAGCCGGCTGCGCCGCGCATCCTTGGCCGGGCGGCGGAGGCCTTGGGGCTGATCACGTTCTATACGCCGGTCGGGACGGAGTGCCGGGCCTGGCCGGTGCCCGCCGGAACGCCTGCCCTGGAGGCGGCGGGCCGTATCCACACCGATATGGAGAAGGGGTTCGTCCGCGCTGAGGCCATCGCCTGGGAGGAACTGATGGAGATCGGCTCCTTCGCCGAGGCGAAAAAGCGGGGGCGGCTGCGCAGCGAGGGCAAGGGGTACGTCGTGCAGGACGGCGACGTGCTCCACATCCTGTTTCATGTATGAGCGGCGGCGAGCTGACGCAGATCCTTGAGGAGGTGATGGCGGCCCGCGAGGGCGGCCCCGCGGTGGTGCTGGCCACGGTCATCCAGGCCCCGCTGGACGCCTCGGTGCCGGTGGGCGCCAAGCTCCTGCTGCGGCAGGATGGCTCCACCCTGGGCTCATTGGGCGGTGGTCCGCTCGAGTCGGCCGTCGTGGCAGACGCTATCGAGGCCCTTCGCCGTCACGTCGTGCAGTCGCCGTTCTACGCTGCGGACGGCAGTCGCCTGTCGCGTCGAGAGGCCGAGTCGGCATCCGGCGGATATCAGGTGATGCTGGAGACGCACGAGCCGCCCGACACCCTGCTCATCGTCGGCGGCGGGCACATCGGCAAGGCGCTGGCGACCATCGG
>CAYFYG010000328.1:0-6448 GCA_964347225.1 uncultured Dehalococcoidia bacterium
TCCTTTTCTTCCATGATCAGGCTACCTCTCTGACGATGGCTGAGGCGGGACAGATGTCGGCGCAGACGCCGCAGCCGCTACAGATGACCTCGTCGATCTTGGCCCTCCCGCTCTCACCAATCCAGACAAGACCGGGGCATTGAAATATCCGCGTGCACAGGCGGGCGCAGCCGCAGCTTTCTCCCAGACACTTCTCGCTGTCCACTCGAACCTTGTATGCCGCTGTCTCCTTCCTGGCCCTGACCAAGGCGCACTTCCTCCTGGAAATCAGCACTCGTACTCCGCCGTCGTCTTGCATCAGGTCCAGCAGCTTCTCAGTGGTGTCTTGGAGATCGAACGGGTCCGCTACCTCCACGCGTATGCCCAGCGAGCGACAGACTGCCTCTGGGTCCACGCTGGGTGACGGCTCTCCCACAGCGCTTTCTCCCGTCCCCGCATGAGGCTGGAATCCGGTCATGGCGGTGGCGCCGTTGTCGAGGATGATCAAGGTGAAGTTGGACTGGTTGTAGACGCCGTTGACCAGGGCCGGCATGACCGCGTGGAAGAAGGTGGAGTCGCCGCACGCCGCCAGTACGGGCTGGCCAAAACCCAGCTTCGATAGGTTGCCGAAGCCACAGGCGAGCCCGGCGCCTGACCCCATGGCCTGCACCGTCTTGAGTTGAAAGAACCCAGAGGGTCCCAGGCCCAGCGTGTAACAGCCGATGTCTCCCGTGACGAAGCCATCGCGTCCGTCCAGCTTCACGGCGTTCTTCACCGCCCACAGGGTGGCCCGGTGGGGGCAACCGGCGCAGAAGCCGAGCATGCGGGCCTGCACCTGGCCTCCGGTGAACTGCTGTACCTTCTTCGCATAGTCGGGGTCGACAGCGGGCCTCTCCCGACCCAGCACGGAGCTTATGGCCCCCATGACCAGGTCCGGGTCCAGTTCCCCAGTTGAGGGCAGGTGACCGCTCCGCTTTCCGTAGAAGGTCAGAGGGCCTAGAGCAGCGAACCTATCCCCCACCAGCTCTTTGACGTTGCCTTCCAGGAAGGGATCGACCTCTTCAACGATCAGCACCTTCTCGGTCCGGGCCAGATGCTCTTCAAGCAGCTTCTCCGGCAAGGGCCAGGTAGTCCCCAGCTTTAGAATGCCGACAGCGCTTTCCAGGCCGAGGGCCTTCACCGCCTCCAAGGAGTAGTAGCAGCCGCTGCCCGAGGTGATTATCAGCAGATCCGGCTTCTCCGGGCCCGTGTACCAGTTGAAGGGTGATGACTCGAATGACTCCCTGGTCTTGTTCACCTTCTGATGGAGGAGATTGTGCTTGAGGGGAACTAGGGGATAAGCGGTATACTGGCCGAGCGTCGTGGGTGCAAACCTAGCCTCCTTGCTGGGGGCCACTAGCTCCCCAAGGCGTACGTCCCCGCGGGCGTGAGAGACCCGCGTCACGCTCCTGACCAGGCACACGTTCTTGATCTCTTCCGACAGCTCGAAAGCCCACTTGGTCATGTCCTTGGCTTCCTGAAACGTGGCAGGCTCAAGGAGGGGGAGTTCGGCCCACTTGGCGACGGGCCGGGAGTCCTGCTCATTGGTGCTGGACAGGGCAGAGGGGTCATCGCAGACCACCAACACTAGGCCAGCGTTCGTTCCCGTCAGGTTGAGGTTCATTAGGAAGTCGGAGGCTACGTTGAGGCCGTTCTGCTTCATGGCCACGATAGCCCGCACCCCGGCAAAGGAGGCTGCTGCAGCGGCCTCCAGGGCCACCTTCTCGTTTACGGACCACTCGACGTGAATGTCCATCTCCTTGGCCACCTCGGCCAGGCTGCCGATGATCTCCGAGGAAGGGGTGCCCGGATAAGCGCTGGCGAATCCCAGGCCCGCCTCCAGCGCGCCCCGGGCGATAGCCTCGTTGCCCATCAGAAGCTGGCTGGCACCGGGCTCATACGCTGTGATGCTTGTCATCTTGGCTGCCCCTTTCGCGCCTCAGGCGCGCATGCCCCGCTGACTGCCATCGCTATGATAGAAGTCCCTTCACTACCTCGTTGGTCAGCTTGAGGTAGAGCAGATCCTGGTCACTCCCTGTGGTCTCGATGACCTTCTTCAAGGCCCTTTTCTTTTTCAGGTGTGAGGCCTCCTTGAGATGATCCAGGTTCTCCTGCGGCAGCGGAGCCGTCTCGATGATCCCCTTGCCTCGGGCCGCTTCCACCAGGTTCCTGCCGGCATCGCTCCTGATGATGAGCGTGTTCCAGCCCTCCACTCCTTCGGCAGAACCGACCGAGATGTCGGCGAATTCCGCCGTCATGTCGATGCAGACGTTGCAGGTTGGCCTGATGAAAGGTCGCACCTGGTCCAGAGGGATGTCGATTTGACCGGACTCGGCGAACACCTGGAAGATGTTGGCCGGGGGAGGCGGGATATCGAACTTGACTATCTGTCCAAGAGGCACTTTCGTCGCCAGGAAGCGCACGAAGTCATCGTAGCGAAGTGCCCAGGTGCAGAAGAGGCCGATGACCAACTTCAGCTTGTCGATGTTGTTGCGATTGTCCAGCGGCGAGGCCCGCATCTTAGCCAGGGCCAGCGCCTGGCAGGGGGTTGCCACTGCGCCGATGCTCTGAACGTCCTTCCCTGACTCTCGGTTGAATGCTGCCACGGTGGGGGCGGCCA
Organism: uncultured Dehalococcoidia bacterium; assembly: GCA_964347225.1. GTDB lineage: Bacteria > Chloroflexota > Dehalococcoidia > SM23-28-2 > RBG-16-64-32 > DAOUMF01. The sequence goes on from CAYFYG010000328.1 coordinate 2,639, forward strand.
CGAAGTTTGACCCGGCGGAGCCGCGGATCTGGGCCGGATTTTCGGCCAGGGTGCCGCTGGGAAGTATGCTCTCGTCGCTGCTAGTGAGGACCGCCGAATCGATCAGCCCTTCGTCCAGAGCGAAGCAGGTGAGGGCGGTCACGGTGCCCCCATACTGGGCCTTTGACCTGATGCCGTCATCCTTGGCTCGGGCTATCGCTATCTCTTGCATCGTGCCCAGATCATCAGCCGCGTAGGCGGCGCCGAACACGGTCTGGCTGAGCAGGTCGAGGTCCAGCGAGGTGCGAGGGCAGAAGGTGTAGCAGCGTCCCTGGGACAAATTGCACTCGTCGAGGGCAACGACTCTCCCCTTGTCGGCGACCAGATAGGGGCACATGCCGACGCAGGCACCGCACAGACTGCACAGGTCTTTGGCCATCACCTCGCTTTGAAGCTCGCGGCAACCCTTCACCTCCAGGCTCATTTCCTTCTCCCTTCCGTCGCCCCGGCAGTCATTTGGCTCATCCAGCGAGCTACGCCGGCTTGGTAGCGGCAAGGTATGACATGGTGCCGTCGGGATACACGGCCACCTTGGCCCCATCGGGATAGCCGGCTCGCAGTTCGTCCATCACTTCGTCCCAGTTCTTGGCCCAGGTGACGGTCTGAGCGTCGCCGAAGAGGTTCGCGCAGGTCAGGTCTCTCAGGGGGTTGAGGACGATGACCTTTAGGGCGGGGGGTATCGACCGCTTGGTGTAGTGCCTGCCGCCATAGTCTTTGCCAAAGGTGCCCATGAGATAGTGGACGACCTGGCCCTCCGGCGCATTCATGATCATCACCACGGTGCCCCCCGGCAGGTTGATGGAGCGCAGGGCGGCGAAGATGGAGATGGCCGCTTCGCCAGGCTTGAGAAAGGCGTTGGTCACCGCTACGTCCGCGCCCGAGACCCCCTCGGTTGCGTACATCTCCTTGGCCAGCTTCACCCCCTCTCGGTGGGCCAGCACCGGATCCCCCACGAACAGGGCAGAGGTCTCCCCCTTGAGGTTCGGCAGGACATTGACGATCACATCAAGACCGGCCAGCTTGGCGGCCTCCTCAACGTCAAAGCGCATAACGTTTTCGTCATAGATTCCCATGCCCGTAGTCTGGGGGGAGATAGCCATCACCTTGACGTGGAAGTGCTCGATGCTGTCGATGTGGGCTACCCCGGGGAGGATTATCTTGCCTCCGCCCCCGAAGCCGGTGTGAGGGTGGGGCAGGATACAGCCAATGGCGATCCTCAGGTCACAGCTCATGACCTCTCGGTTCACCGCCAGCGGCGTACCATGGCTGGTCGTGCCCACCGGCGTGCAGTTCTCCCACGGGTTGTGGTTGAAAACGGGGAACCGTTCCAGCGTCTCCTGACCCAGCTTCCTGCGCAGGGCATGGTTGTCGTGAGCGCCGTGCGTGGCTATCGCCGCAATGAGGCGGATCTGGGCGTCCGAGATGCCTCCTCGCTCCAGTTCCTCTAGGACGTAGGGGAGGATCTCGTAGGTCCGTGTGGGCCGAGTGATGTCGTCGAAGAGGATGGCCACCTCTTGCTTGCCCTGAGCCAGGTCGCGGATCCGTTCCGTGCCTATGGGACGATCGAAGGCCTGCTCCATCTCCTGAGGACTCAGCTTCGGTCGGTCGTGACCCTTGGGGGGCAAGAAGTGAACGTCCCAGGAGTCCGGGAATTCCAGCTCCAGATCGTTATTGTCATACCAGACGAGTTGCGGCACCCTGAACTTCATGACCGTATTCCTCTCCCTCCCGACCTCTTGCTGGCCGTTCCACGCCTCCCGGTTCCCGCACCCAGCCTGGACAGAATCCGTTCGCCTGCCTTCCTGGCTTGAAAAGCGGCCAAGCCCCACGATGGAGCCCGCCGCCCGAGCTGCAAGGGAGATTATATCCCGTCAACCGCGTCGCAGGAAGTCACAACCGTGCCTGGCAGGGGGTGGCTCCATTTGACCTCGTTCGGATACGTCGGTTACGTGGCAGGGTGCTGTCGCCATCTGACTTGCACGAGGGACGACGCCCGTGGCCCATGACTGGCGGGTATGAGCTGGCAGCGGAAGCCAAATCATGCCGCGCCCAGGGGGGGATGCCGGCTCGTCAGAAGGCCGGACCGCCTTGGGCGATGCCGAACACCGCTTGGCCATTGACCTCGGCTCTAGTCCTCTCGCCGCAGGCGACCCGGAGGAGGAGGTCCAGGATCTGTTCGCCCACCTGGTCGGCGCTCTCGCCGGCCAGGATCGTCCCAGCATCGATATCGATGTCGTCAGGCATGGCCTGGAACAGCTCGGAGTTTGAGGAGATCTTGATCACCGGCACGGCCGGGAATCCCACCGGGGTGCCGCGGCCGGTGGTGAACAGGATGGCCTGAGCCCCGGCCGTTGCCATGCCGGCCAGGCTCTCGATGTCGTAGCCGGGCGTGTCCATGACCACCAGGCCCTTCCGGCTTGGTCGATCGCCGTAGTCGACTACCTCCCGGATGGGCGAGCTACCGCCCTTGGCGATGCAGCCCAGGCTCTTCTCAGCGATGGTGGTGAGTCCCGATTCGACGTTCCCAGGGGCCAGGCCTGGCTCGAACAGAGGGCCCAGTATCTCCCGGGCGCGCGCCTCCTGTCGCTCCACGTTCGCCCTGAGCTTCGCGGCCACCTCCTCGGTCCCAGCCGACTTAAGCAGCGGCCCCAGGGCGCCGATCATCTCCGTGGTCTCGGTAAGAATGACCGTGCCACCCAGCTCCACCAGTCGGTCGGCAACTTTTCCCACCGCCGGGTTGGCGGTGAGGCCGGAGAAAGTGTCCGAGCCACCGCATTCCAGGCCCACCATCAGGTCTGCGGCCGTGCCCTCCTGACGCGGCAGTTCTTCTAGGTCGGCCAGCAGATGCCGCGCCAGGATCTCCGCTCGATCCGCCGCCTTGCCCGACCCACCTACATCCTGGATGACCACAGTCTCCACCGGCTTCCCGCTACCGCCCACGGTGCCCTTCAGCAGAGGCACCGACAGCACCTCGCAGCCGAGGCCCACCAGCACCGCCGCGCCCACATTCGGGTTCTGCACCAGTCCGCCCAGGGTCTTGATCTGAAGGCCCAGATCAGGGCCGCCGCGACCGCAACCGTGGGCATGCTCCACCGCGACCACCGCTGGCAACCGCCGCCCGACCTCCCGCACCACCCCCGACGCGCAGGCCACCGTGGCCAGCACCAGGCAGTGGTTGCGGATGCCCATGCGGCCATCCGCCCGTCGCCAGCCCTGGAAAACGAACTCTCCGCTCATCTCCTGCGCGCCAGATTGTGAGTGTGCACGTACGCACCGGTGGTGATGTCCTCTGCCGCCCTACCGATCTCTTCCCCGTAGCGGATCACCGCCTCGCCGCTGGCGATCGGGCTGAGGGCCACCTTGCTGCCGCGGGGAATCGCCTCGACCGCCCGCACCTCGCAGCCGTCAGCGAGCCGCACTGCGTCGCCTGCCTGGACATCGGCGGCGACCACCGCCACGTTGTCCTTGGGATGCACCCGTATGCCCAGCACCGCCATGCTACCACTTGTATCAGCGCGCACGCGGCGGGTCAATTGGCGTCGTTGGTGCAGCGTGGTGCGAAGAGCGCTTTCTCGCTCGTTCTCTGGCTGTCTCGCGCCGCCAGGGCTATCCCTTGACCTCCTCGTCCAGACGCTGCACGATGCGGCGGCTGAACAGGCAGGCGCGCTCGACCGAGCGAAGGTCGACGTTCTCCGGCGTATCGGTTGGCCAGTGGTACGCCGGAGGGCGGCCGCCCTCGCTGGCGCAAGCGATAGTGATCGCCGCAAGGCC
>CAYFYG010000329.1:0-12941 GCA_964347225.1 uncultured Dehalococcoidia bacterium
GACTTGACCTCCTTCGCTGACGAGATCCGCGCCGTCGGCTACCGGGATGTCGTCCTGTTGGGCATGGGTGGCTCCAGCCTGGCGCCGGAGGTCCTGCGCATGGCCCTAGGCATAAGGGACGGGTTCCCCAACCTCGTGGTGCTGGATACGACCGACCCAGCCTCCATCCGATCGGTGGAGGAGGCTCTGGACCCGGCCGAAGCCCTGTTCGTGGTCGCCAGCAAGTCCGGCACTACCATAGAGGTGCTCTCCCTGTTCGCCTACTTCGTGGAGAGGCTGAGGGCTGCCAAGGGTGACGCTGCAGGGGAGAACTTCGTTGCTGTCACTGATGAGGGCACGCCACTGCAGGAGCTGGCTCGTCGGCACCGATTCCGCCGCGTCTTCACCAACGCCTTCGATATCGGAGGCCGCTACTCGGCGCTCTCTTACTTCGGGCTCGTCCCGGCCGCCCTCATCGGTGCCGATGTGGGGAAGCTGCTGGATCGCGGCCTGACTATGACCGAAGCTAACGCTTCCTGTTTAGCCCCACATGAGGCCCCCGGCCTTTGGCTGGGGGCCGTCCTGGGCGAGCTGGCCTTGGCTGGCCGCGACAAGCTCACCCTGGCCGCCTCGGCGGAGGTAGTCTCCTTCAGCTCCTGGGTGGAGCAGCTCATCGCTGAGAGCACTGGCAAGGAGGGGAAGGGCATCCTCCCCGTCGACGGTGAGACGCTAGGCGGCCCTTCCGCCTACGGTGATGACCGCCTGTTCGTCCACCTGCGGCTTGACGGCGACGACTCCCTTGACGACGCCTTAGGCAAACTGGCGGTGGCGGGACACCCCGTAGTCACGCTGCACCTGAGAGACGCCTACGACCTGGGCGGCGAGTTCTACCGCTGGGAGCTTGCCACAGCCACTGCGGGCGCTATGCTCGGCATCAACCCCTTCGACGAGCCCAACGTCGCCGAGAGCAAGGAGAACACCCAGCGCCTGCTGGAGGTGTACCGCTCGCAGGGGGCCCTCCCTGAAGGTCGGCCTGCCTTTCAGGAGGATGGGTTCGCCTTGTTCGCAGAGAAGGCTGGCGCCGGCCTGACAGAGGCGTTTGCCTTGTTCCTTCGGCAGGTCCGGCCCGGCGACTACGTCGCGCTGGCCGCCTATCTGGCACGCACGCCTGCGACGGACGCTGCTCTTCAGTCCATGCGGCTGGTGATCCGCGATGGGACGCGGGCGGCGACCACGCTGGGTTACGGCCCGCGCTACCTGCACTCCACCGGCCAGCTCCACAAGGGCGGCGGCGACAACGGTCTGTTCATCTTGGTCACCGCCGACGAGCCCGAGGATCTGGAGGTCCCTGGCCAGCCATACACCTTCGGCGTACTGAAGCGGGCGCAGGCGCTGGGCGAACTGGAGGCGCTGCAACGGAGGGGGCGGCGGGTCGTCCGACTCCACCTGTCAGACGATGTGGAAGCCGGGCTGGCCAAGGTGGCCCGGGCGCTGAAGTCGGCCGTCACCTCTGTTGGCGCGCGGAGCTGATGCGAGGAGGATCGAGAGCGTTGTTCTTGGGGCATCGATGCGGCAAGGGCACCAGATGATGGTTCAGAATGCGCAAGAGAACCCTCTTCGGGTGGGAATGCGCAGTCCGCGGACGCCTGAGCCCAACACTCTGGTCATCTTCGGCGCTACCGGTGATCTGACGCAGCGCAAGCTGATACCCGCCCTGTACAGCCTGACGTTGGAGGGCCTGTTGCCCGGCGAATTCTCCGCAGTGGGGTTCGCGCGCCGGCCCAAAGACCACTACCACTTCCGCTCCGAGCTCAAAGAGGCAATGGGCAGGCACTCCCGCACACAGCCCCTCCAGATCCCGGTCTGGGACGGCTTCGCGTCTCGTCTCTACTACTGCCCGTCGGAATTCGGCGACCCGGCGGGCTACGAAGAGCTGGCCAGGTTGTTGCACGAGATCGAGAGCAAGACCGGGTCTCGCCACCGCTTATACTACCTGGCCACGCCGCCCACCTACTACGCTGAGATCGCCCAGCGCCTGGGCGAGGCGGGTCTGACCCGCGGTGAGGGTGGCTGGACGAGCATCGTCGTAGAGAAGCCGTTCGGCCATGACTTGGCGAGCGCCGTGGAGTTGAATCGTACGCTCAGCGGGGTGTTCGATGAGAACCAGATATACCGCATCGATCATTATCTGGGGAAGGAGACTGTCCAGAACATCCTGGTATTCCGCTTCGCCAACGGCATCTTCGAGCCGATATGGAATCGCCGCTACATCGACCACGTGCAGATCACGGCGGCCGAGAGCATCGGCATTGAGGATCGTGGCGGCTACTACGAACAGGCTGGCGTTGTGCGGGACATCGTCCAGAACCACGCCATGCAGCTTCTCTCTCTGGCGGCGATGGAGCCCCCCGCCACCTTCGAGCCCAACGCTGTTCGCGACGAGAAAGTAAAGGTGCTCCGCGCGGTGCGCCCCATCCGGCCCGAACAGGCCGGAGAGTTCACGGTCCGAGGCCAGTACCGACCTGGCGTCATCTCCGGCCAGTCCGTACTCGGCTATCGTGAGGAGAAGGGAGTGGCTGCCGAGTCGAGCACGGAGACCTACTTGGCGCTGAAGCTGTTCGTGGACAACTGGCGTTGGGCGGGTGTGCCCTTCTACATCCGCGCTGGCAAGCGCCTGCCTAAGCGGGTGACGGAGATTGCCATTGTGTTTCGGCAGCCGCCGCTGTCGCTTTTCCCAACTGTGGATGGCAGTCGTCTTGAGCCCAACGTGCTGAGCGTCACCGTCCAGCCGGACGAGGGCATCTCCCTGAAATTCGGGTCCAAGGTGCCGGGGCCCCAGGCGGACCTGCGCATCCGGCCGGTGGAGATGGACTTCCGCTACGGCACGTCCTTCGGGTTTGCTGCCCCAGACGCCTATGAGCGCCTACTGCTGGACGCCATGCTGGGAGACGCTACCCTTTTCACCCGTCGTGACGAGATCGAGGCAGCGTGGGCCTTCGTTACTCCCATTGTCGAAGGCTGGGCCCGGTCAAAGGCACCGCGGTTCCCGAACTATGAGGCAGGAACCTGGGGTCCGGACGAGGCCGACGAGTTCATGGAGCGCGACGGCCGCAGGTGGCGGAGGCTGTAGTAGTATGGCCGCCCCGAGTGAGTACCGGGCAGTCCTGGCGGGGCAGGCGCGCGCGGTGGATGTCCCTGCGATCGAACACGAGCTCACCCAGCTGTGGAAGGCCGCCGCCGAGGATACGCTAGGGGGACAGCCCGTTGTTCGAGCCTGTGTGCTCAACCTGGTAGCCTACGCCCCAAGCCAGGCTGTTGCCCGTCACATCGATGAGGTGGTGTCGCAGGTGTCCGGGCGGCACCCCAGCCGCTCCATCATAATGCTGGCCGAGCCCGGCGGCGGGGCAAGCGAGGTACAGGCGTCCATCTCCGCCCACTGTCGAATCGCCCCCGAGGGTGGCAAGCAGGTATGCAGCGAGCAAATCACCCTTCGCGCTTCCGGCGCAGCGGTGGGCGAGCTCCACGGGACCGTACTGCCGCTGCTAGTGCCGGATCTTCCCGTCTTCCTCTGGTGGCATGACGAGCCGCCCCTGACGAGTCATCTCTTTCGAGAGCTCCTGGACCCCTGCGACCGGCTGGTCGTGGACTCCGCGGACCTGCTGCCGCAGAGTGCAGAGCGCACCCTGATGTGCCTCCAGCGGCTGGTGGAGGAGGATGGCGTCGCCGTGACCGACCTGAACTGGTCACGGCTCAGTCATTGGCGGGAGCTGGTGGCGCAGCTCTTCGACGCGCCGCCGGGCCGTCGGTACTTGGATCGGCTGAACCGCGTGCAGGTGGAGATGGCCTCGCCTCACGGACGCCAGCGGCACCTCACTGCAGGCCTGCTCCTGGCGGGTTGGCTGGTGTCGCGCCTCGGCTGGGTCATGGAGGAGAGCCGCCGATCCCCCGAGGGCGCCACCGCCTTCGGCTTCCGGAGCGCTGTTGGACGGGTGGCGGTAGAGTTCAGGCCGGAGCGGGTTCAGCCTGGTGATGGGCTTCACTCTATTCGATTGGAAGCGCCGGGCAGTGCATCCTTTGCAGTCACTCGCGCGGCCGATGACCATACCTGCGTGACCGTGATGGCCGAAACGCCCGAAGGCGGCCACTCGCACGTCGTGCGCATGGATCTGCCCTCGGAAGCCACCCTCCTCTGCGAGGAGTTGGACCTGCAGGGCCGCGACACGGTGTTCGAGGAGGCGCTGGCCCAGGCTGTGCGGTTGTTTGACGTGGGCCGCTGAGCAGTGCTCTCGCGGTCACTCAGGGGCGTCGCTACGGGAGAGCCGCTGCGATGGCGAACTCCTTTTCCCACACCTCCGTCTTCCTGGCTGCCGATTTGCCAGCACCCTCTCTCCAAACTGTAGGCACAGACCAGGTGTCGCGGCGTTCGGCCTCAGTCGCTACGGCGGCGGGCCAACTCCTCCAGGATGAACGGGTTAGTCTGGCGCTCGATGCCAATCTTAGTCTCTTGCATATGCCCGGGTAGGACGACCGTGTCATCGGGCAGCTTGAGCAGGCGATCGACGATGCTGGACATCTCCTGGTGGTAATCGCCGCCCGGCATGTCCGTCCGCCCGATGGAGCCGCGGAACAGGGTGTCGCCACTGAAGACCACGCCGTTGGTGTAGAAGGAGACGCCGCCGGGAGTATGACCGGGGGTATGGATCACCTTCAGCTTGACCCCGGCCACTTGTACCTCATCGCCGTCGTCTAGGAGGACATCGGGCTCCGGGGGCGGCTCCACCGGCTGGCCCAGCAGGTGGGCGGCGGCCTGGACGGACCCGCGGGCAACCTGCAACTCAAGGGAATGAAGCAGGAACGTGGCGCCGGTGGCCTCCTGGACGCCGCGCACCCCCAGGATGTGATCGATGTGGGCGTGGGTATTCGCGATGGTCTTGATCTTCAGTCCCATGTCCCGGGCCAGGCGGAGGATGTCTTCCGCCTGGTCTCCCGGATCGATGACAATCCCCTCGCGAGTCTTCTGAGAACCGATGATCCAGCAGTTCTCGGCGAAAACGCCCACGACGATGCCCCGCACCGTCAGTTCGCTTGCCTGCGCTTCTGACATGTCAACCTCGCTTGTGCCTGGCCTCGCCTGAGAGGATGGTAGCACAGGCGCTCGGCGGCCGTGACGACGTGTCGGGGAAAGCCCCACGTCAGGCTCTGGGTGATGCCTGATTGACGGCCCTCCTGCGATATAGAATGCTCTTGCCATCGGCATCCCTATCTGATTGACGGCCTTCTTCGGCTGTCCTAAAGTAGCGGTAACTCGCGGACATGGAAGGAGGGCATCGATGGAACTGAAAGAGGTCTTGGGCCGGAGGCGGACCATCCGATTCTTCCTCCCTTTTCGCCCCGTGGAGCGGGGCAAGGTGCAGAAGATGCTGGAGGCAGCCCGTCGCGCCTCCTGCGTGGGCAATGTCAACAATACGAGGGCCATCGTCGTGTGGAAGGATCAGGCGTCGCCTGAGCTGATGCAGGCCCTTACGCCGCCGCTCGGCTACCAGCAGATGCAGACGGCCCCCTGCTTCATCGTCTGGTACTCGGACGCGGCGGCCTATGAGGTCAACAAGTGGATCGACGACATCAAGGATCTGGCCGACCAGCGGCGCATCGGTACGAATCCGGAGGAGACCAAGGCCCTTGTAGACCGAGCGCTGAAGCCGGTGTTCGCGGCCATGTGGCAGCAGGCGGCCGTGGCACCGCTGGCGTTCATGGATGTGGGCCAGGCTGTGGCTCAGGCCACTGCGGTGGCCTACGATGAGGGCCTGGGGACGTGCTGCATGAGCAGCCCCACGATGGTCGACAAACTGAACAAGCTCCTGAAGCTCCCGCAAACCGCCACCCTCGTTTGCGTCATGGCCGTGGGCTATCCGGCCGAGTCCTGGGAGGCGGGCGGCCAGACTGGGAAGGCCCCGTTCGAGGATCTCTTCTCTGAGATGGAGTACGGTAGGCCCATGAAGGAAGATCCCCAGGTGGTGGAGGAACTGAAGCAGGCCAAGCTGATCCAGGAGCCCGCCCCCCTCGCCTGGCGCGATGAGGAACTGGAGTACGTGGTCCGCGGTCTGGGAATCGAGGAGGGCAGACAGGTTATGGGCTTCCAGCAGCCGCCCAGTTCGTAAGCGAGCAGGAAAGAGGCTACAGATGCAAGTTCTAGAATCCGGTGTCGGTGAGTTCCGCATGCCCGATCCCGATGGGTTCCGGGAATACGTACGCACTCACAAGCAGAGACGCCTCGTCAACAAGGTGGTGAGCGAACAGGAGGCCATATCGCGCTTCGTGGAGGACGGCGACTACCTCGCCTACGACCAGAACGTGGCCGTCCGAGGTCCCACTTCTCTGTTTCGCGAGATCATCCGGCAGCGCAAGAAAGACCTCTGGATCGCAGCCAAGTTCACCTGGACGGATGCCAGCCTGCTAGTGGCGGGCGGCTGCGTCAGCAAGATCGACGTGGGCTGGATGGCGGCGGGCAAGGTCATCAACACTGCCGTCCGCAACGGCAAAGTGAAGCTCATCGAGTGGAGCAACGGAGCTCTTGCGTACCGCCATTTGGCGGGTTCCCTGGGGGTGCCCTTCCTGCCGCTCCGCTATCTTGCTGGAACCGATACCTTCACCCAGTCGGGCGCGAAGGTCATCGAGGACCCGTACACGGAGCAGCGCGTCTGTCTTGTGCCCGCCCTTTACCCCGACGTTGCGATCATCCACGTGCATCAGTGCGACGTCTACGGCAACGCTCGTGTCATGGGCGCCGGAGTGGCTCCCATGGAGATCGCCATGTCCAGCAAGAAGCTCATCCTCTCCACCGAGGAGATCATTGACACCGAAGCCATCCGTCGCCAGCCGCAGAGGACGACGATCCCCTACTACTTCGTCGATGCCGTGGTGGAGGCACCCTTCGGCTGCTATCCGGGCAGCACGCCCGGCCTCTACAGCGGCGATATTGAGCACTGGCTGGAGTTCATGGCGGCTGAAATGCAAGGAAAGACCGACGAGTACTTGGAGAAGTGGGTGTACGGCGTGGCCTCACACGAAGAGATGCTCGAGAAGCGCGTCGGCAAGGAGAAAATGGACTCCCTGAGGGCGGCCGAGACCGTCAAGGAGGGCTACTACGAATGAGTGATCAACTCACCTTCACAGACGTCGAGGCCAACATCTGCACCATCGCAGGGTTGATCGAGGAGGACAAGCTATACTTCGTCCAGATGGCTGGTGCCCCGCTGATGGCCGTGCTCCTGGCCAAGTACATGCGCACGCCAGACGTGGGCTATGTGGTGGAAGAGGGCGCCGTGACACCCAGCCCCAGCTTTCCCCTCCCGCGCATGATGCTCGGAGCCAGCCGTTCACACCACCGCGCCGTCGCCTGGTACGGCATGAACGTCGCGGATTCTCATGCGGCCTTGGGCTTCATGGACTATGGCTTGCTTGCCTGCCTTCAGGTGGACAAGTTCGGCAACTTCAATTCCACTTTCATCGGCGGCACCTATGAGCAACCGGAGCGACGCTTCGGCGGCCCCGGGGGCGCTCCCGAGATAGCCTCCCAGTGCTGGCGCACTCTTCTCATGACCAAGCTTGAGCGTCGCAAGTTCGTCAATAAGCTCGACTTCATGTCCTCACCCGGCTATCTGGATGGCACTCCGAGCGCTCGCGAGCGAGCTGGTATGCCGGCCAACACGGGGCCCTACAAGATCATCACGCAGGAGGCCATCTTCGATTTCGACGAGGAGACGCACCAGATGCGGCTCATCGCCATGATGCCATGGATGACGGTGGAGCAAGTCCTCAGCAAGATGGAGTTTGAGCCCCTCGTCGCCGACAAGGTAGAGCGAATGGAGCCACCCACCGACGAGCAGCTCACGATAATTCGGGCACAGGTCGATCCCGGTGGCCTGACCGTCAGCCGTGGTGAGTGGTACGCGATCGATCGCGAGACTGGCCAGCGGGCGTAGCAGCGGAACGGTTCGTCTAGGAGCGCTCGGTTAGCTCTGAAAGATCATCACGTTGACGCCGCCGAGGCCGGCGTTGTGGAGGAGGGCTGTCTTGGCCCCCTCCACCTGGCGAGGGCCGGCCTCGCCGCGCCACTGCCGGGTGAGTTCCGTTATCATCGCCCCACCAGTGGCGCCCAGGGGATGACCTCGGCTTAACAGTCCGCCGTCGGTGTTGACGGGTATCTTGCCCGTTATCTCGGTGCCACCTTCCCAGACGAAGGGCCCGCCTTCGCCCTCGGGGATCAACCCCAGGTGCTCGATGCTCAGGATCTCGCCGGGGGTGAAGGCGTCGTGCACCTGCACGACATCTATGTCCTCGGGTCCCACCCCCGTCTTCTCGTAGCACTTGCGGGCAATGATGTCGGTGGGGCCCTCCGAGAGCTCCGGCTCATCCCTGTGATAGATCGGCGTGGCACCTGCCCATGCCTTTAGGTACACCGGTTTGCCGGTGTATTGTCTCGCCTTCTCCGCCGAAGCCACCACCACTGCCGAGGCGCCATCAGTAGTCGGCGAGCACTGATAGAGGGTGATGGGTTCCGCGATCATGCGAGAGTTCATGATCTCTTCCAGGCTCAGCGGTTGCTGATACTGAGCATAGGGGTTGAGGGCGCCGTTGCGGTGAGACTTCTCGGAGACCTTCGCGAAGTGCTCCGCCTTCGTACCGTGTTCGTGCATGTGGCGGCGGGCCATGAGAGCGTAGGCGCCAGGCATGATGAACAAACCCATGAGGGACTGATAGCTGGCCTGCATCTCACCACCGCCGAGCAGGCCTCGCTGCATTTTCTCCGCCCCGATTACCAGAGCGAGGTCATAGATTCCCCCGGCGATGGCATCAGCGGCTAGCATGACCCCACGAGAGCTGCTGGCGCAGGCCAGCTCGACGTTGGTGACGGGGATCCCCGTCATGCCCAACTCGCTGAAGACACGCAGTCCTACTGCTGTTCCCGGCAAGACGTGGCCGCAGAAGCCGGCCTCGATGTCCTTGTAGTCCACTCCGGCGTCTTTGAGGGCCATGAGGGCTGCTTCGCGAGCCATGTCCTCCAGGCGCTTCTCCGGAAAGCGACCGAACCTGTGCAGCCCTACGCCCAGAATCACTACGTCTCTTGCCGCCATCGAGTGTCTCCCCTTTCGCCAATGGAAACGTTCTGCTGCCCTAGATCGGCTTGAACTTGAAGGCCATGAGATCGTTACCTTCGGCGCTCGTGCCCATCTTCTCCAGCACCATCTCCACTTCCATGCCGACGTGAACCGCATCCAGATCCCACTCGCTCAGCACCGCCTGCACCATCGCGCCCTCCGTCAGCTGCACGACAACGAGGACATACGGGGCCTGCATCAGGGAGCCCGGCGGCGTCTGGCGGGCTATGGTATACGTCCAGATCTTGCCCCGCCCACTAAGCTCCGTCTCCTCGATACCCTCCTGACCGCAGCTCAGACAGATGTGCCGCTTGGGGAAAAAGTGGTCGCCGCAATTCTGGCAGCGGCTGCCGATGAGGGTGGGCTCTTCATCCGGCCCAGACGGCACGCGAAAGATACCCTCCCGTAGCGGCACCATTCGCTTCTCTGTTGGAGTTTCCTGTGCAGTCATACTCCCCCTACCCAACACCTGCCTGCCGGCGGGCATATCTGATTCAAAGCTTTTTGGCTAGCCTGAGTATACAATGGCCGACTACTATGTCAACACGAACGTCGGGCGGCGCGAACGTGGTCGCCTCTATGGGCTGGGCCGTTGGGCCTCGCAGCTGCTACTTGCCTGTAAAGCGCGGGGGCCGCTTCTCAAGGAACGAGAGCATGCCTTCACGAAAATCCTCGGTCTGGAACAGCGGCAGAAGCTGGAGGAAGACGTGGTGGACATTGGCTTCGAACGTTTCCTCCAGACCCAGGCGCATCATCCGCTTGGTGGCCTGTACGGCCAGCGGCGCGTTGGCGGCGATCTCGGCAGCGATCTCCCGGGTGAAGGGCATGAGCTGGTCTGCCTCCACCACGTGGTTCACGAGGCCCAGCTCAAGCGCCTCCTGGGCGCTGAGGGTCATGCCACGGAACGCCACCTCGGTGGCCTTCGCCCAACCGATGAGCCGTGGCAGCAGCCAGCTGCCGCCACTCTCCGGTAGGATGGCACGCTTGGCGAACACAGCAGCCAGTTTCGCCTCGCTGGAGGCGAGGCGAATGTCGCAACCGAGGGCCAGATCCATGCCATAGCCAGCGGCGCCACCGTTGAGGGCGCACACGACGGGCTTGTCAGTGGTGTGCAGGACCACGGGAGGGCTCCCGGCCAGGTCGAACCGGGCGGTGGCCAGACCTACGCCGTCGGCTCCAATGCCGGTTCCGGCAGCCACGTCCTTGACGTCCAGGCCGGCGCAGAAGCCGCGGCCAGCACCGGTGAGGACGATGACCCGAACCTGACGGTCCAGGTCGGCGTCCCGCAGCGCCGAGCTCAGCGATGCGAGCATCGGCAGCGAGATGGCGTTGAGGCGCTGAGGCCTATTGAGGGTGATCGTGGCGATCCCATCGGCCGCCTCGTACAGCAGATCGGTGTAGTCAGGCATGTACCAGTTCCTCCGTTAGGCGGGGGCGGCTTAGGCCCTTTGCCCGTGTCCTCTACGCGCCAGCGACGCGCCGTTTGTGACCTGCCCAGTAGGGCTCGCGCAGTTGGCGCTTTAGAACCTTTCCGCTGGGATTTCGGGGCAGCGTGTTGACGAAGTCAACGGAGCGGGGGCGCTCGTAGCCGCCGAGCTTGTCCCGGCAGAAGTCGATGATTTCCTCGTCGGTGGCTGTCGCCTCTGCCCTCAGGACGACGATCGCCTTCACCGTCTCGCCCCACTGCTGGTCGGGCACACCGATGGCGGCGGCGTCGGCCACCGCAGGGTGCTGGAACAACACATCCTCCACCACGCGGGGGTAAACGTTTTCGCCACCGGACACGATCATGTCCTTGACCCGATCTTGGACGTAGATGTAGCCTTCGTCGTCTAGGACGCCGGCGTCGCCGGTGTGTAGCCAGCCCCCGCGCAACGCCTCGGCTGACTCGTCCGGCATGTTCCAGTAGCCGCGCATGAGCTGCGGGCCCCGGGCGATGATCTCGCCGATCGTGCCGTTCGGTACCGGGTTGTCGTCCTCGTCCACAACGCTCAGCTCAGTCCCAACGAGCGGTCGCCCGGCTGAGAGCAGCAGCTCCGGCTTGTCCGTAAGCGCCCGTTCGTGGTCGGGAGGCAGCAGGTAGCTCACCACCGCAGTCGTCTCCGTCATGCCGTAGGCTTGGACGAACTCGCACTTGAACGCGCTAATGGCACCGCGCAGGGTCTCCTCAGCTATGGGGGAGGCGCCGTAGGTTATACGCCGCAAGTCGTCGTATCGGCGCTCGCCGATGTCGGGCACGAAGACGAGGCAGGCCTGGATCATGGCCGGCACTAGTGTGGTGAAGGTGATCTGCTCTTCGCTGAGCGCCCTGACGACCTCCAGGGGGTTGAAGTCCTCCTGAATGTACAGGCAGCCACCCAGGTAGACCGTCACAAAAGCGGTGGCGGCCGCGGCCGCGTGGTAGAGGGGCGCAACGACCAGCGTACGCTCACCCGGCGTTCCAGAATAGACTAGGCAGATTTGCGCGAGTTGCGAGGTCACCGCGGCCTGGGTGAGCACTGCTCCCTTGGGGTGCCCCGTCGTGCCGCTAGTGTACATCTGGTAGACATCATCGTCGTCGGTGACGACGCGATCCGGCGGCACGGGAGCCTGATCGGCAATCCACTGGCGGTAGTCATCCCAGCCCTCCGGGCCGCTCGCATCGATAGCCACGAACCGCTTGACGGTCTTGAGTTGGCCGCGGAATGCATCCACGATGCTAACGTAGGCTGCCGAGGCAATAAGCATCTTGGCTTGGGCATCGTCGATAATGTAGACCCACTCTGGAGCCGCCATCCGGTAATTGAGGGGAACCGGCACTACTCCCGCCTTAGAGGCGGCGTAGAACAGCAGGGCGTATTCGATGCTGTTCTTGGAGAGGAGTGCGACCCGATCGCCGATCCGGAGTCCGGCGCTCACGAAGGCGTTTGCCAGCCGGTTCACCTCGACGATCGCCTTTCCGTAGGTGATGCTCCGGTCGCCGAGCACGGCAAAGTCGACGTCCGGCTGCTCACGGGCGTAATAGTCCAGGTAATCGTGGAGTCGCATCCCTCACATCTCCTGATCGAAGAAAGATTAGAGCCGCATCAGTTTCACATGGTGGTGGCTAATGATATGTGCTCCGCGGGAGTCTGTCCAGCCTTTTGGCGTGGAAGCCGAACTTGCCGAGGGCGGCGACCACGTCGTCGTGACGGGTGTGGATCCACGCTGTGACCATCACTACGGTTCGATCGGCTGACGGACATGCCGACCAGCGGGCAAGCTGCTGCGAGCCCACGAACACGGGAACGGGATCACGAGGGTCGGCTTGGAGCGGGCGACGGGAATCGAACCCGTGCCACCTGCTTGGAAGGCAGGAGCTCTACCACTGAGCTACGCCCGCCCGATGACACCATTATATCCTGCCGTGCCTCAAAGCAGGCGATAACCTCTCCGCCGCACCGTCTGCACTAGGCCTGCTTCCCCGATCACGATCCGCAGCTTATTCCGCAGGTTGCGCACGTGGGACCGCACCAGCTCTGGGGAGCCGGTACCCGGGAAGAACTCCCATACCTTCTGCAGCAGCTCTTCCGCTGAGACGATCCTACCCCGCCTGCGCACGAGATAGGACATCAAGCGGAACTCGGTAGGCGTCAGCTGCACGGTCACGCTATCGCCGCGTAGCTCGTGCGAGTTCCGATCCAGGGCGAGGTCGCCGATGCTGATCACCTCCGGACGTGTCCCTCCGGCGGCGTCCAGCGTCTTCTCTACAGAGCTGCGGATCTCTTTACCTTCGCAAGGCTTGGTCACGATCTCATCGGGGCCCGGATCGACGGGGAACAGGTC
>CAYFYG010000330.1:0-2072 GCA_964347225.1 uncultured Dehalococcoidia bacterium
TGTCCGGGGTCTTCGGAGGCGACGGCGACGGCGGAGGCGGCGGCGGGATGGCAGTGGACGAAGAAGGCATCCGGGGTCGGTATGGCGAGATGCCGGGTCTTCCTCCGGGGCTGGTGGCCCTAAGCCGTTTTGTGGAGTTTGAGACCGAGGGCGAGATATCGCGGATCATCGGCATCGGTCCTCTGAAGCCGCGGCCTGAAGATGAGACGGGGTTGGGGTTCTACACCTACCTGGACGGCCGCTGGCAGCGGGTGGCGGATGCCCGCCTCACTGACGAGGGGCGGCAGGCGGAGGCGGACTTCGCGGCGGTGCCGCAGAACCTGGCCGTGCTGAAGGTGGTGGCCCAGGCATACCAGGTGGCGGGCTCGCTGCCGAGCGGGGGCACGCTGCACCCCGATGCCAAGGTTGGCATCGTCAGCCCCAGGGACTACAAGCCGCAGAGCGATGGCTCTCTGGGAGGGACAGCGACGGAGACTGAGGTCGGAGAGGAAGTTCTCGTCATGCCCACGGTCGTGGGCAGCGGGGAGGACACGGCCTCGGTAGTGAACGACATTCTGGCGGACGAGTCGCTGCAGGCGAAGCACATCGAGGAGATCCTGCGGCTGGTGGAAGGCGGGGACTTCGCGGGGATCGACCTGGAGTACTCGTCGGTGGACCCGGAGCGGCGCCCGGAGTTCACTACGTTCGTGGAGGAGTTGGGGCGGGCACTGCGGGATAACGGACGGCGGCTGAGCCTGACGCTGCCGCCGCCGGGGCCACAGCGGGAAGCGTATGACTGGCCACTGCTGGGCGAGGCGGCGGACTTCATCAAGATACTGCCGGTGGCGGACCCCTTGGACTACTGGGAGACGATGCCCGAGGCCATGAAGGAGCTGGTCGAGGATGTGGACCCGGGCAAGGTGATGCTGGTGGTGAGCCCGTTCAGCACGGAACTCACGGATGGGAACAGCCGGACGCTGGGCTTTCTGGAGGCCATGGTACTGGCCGGGGAGATCAAGATACGGGAACCTGAGGACCTCGAGCGGATCGAGCCGGATACGGGGGTGAGGGTGGTGGCGGTAAACCTGGCGCAGTCAGAAGGGGCGACGAGCCTGCGCTGGAGCGACGATGCGGCGGTGCTCTCCTTCTCTTATGGAGCGCCGACCAGCCGGACAGTATACATCGAGAATGTGTTCAGCGTGGGGTTCAAGCTGGAGCTGGTGCAGGCGTACGCCCTGGGTGGGGTGGCCCTGGCCGACGCTTCGGCGCAAAGGGACGTGGCCAATATCTGGCCGGCGGTGAACCAGCTCCTTGAGACGGGCACGGTGGCTCTGGTGCGGCCGCACGGCGATGCCCTGGTGCCGCGCTGGGAGGCGGCGGACGGGGGGAACATGGACGCCGCCGCCGGGGCGTCGATCATCTGGCGAGGGGAGGAGGCAGGCACCTTCACGCTGCGGATGCTGTTCAGCGATGGCGATCTGATCTTCGGGCGGGAGATAGAGGTGGAGGTGAAGGAGGGGCGGCAGCCGGGGACGCCGACGCCGGTGGTGACGTTCCCTGCGGAGGAGCCCACGCCGACGCCGACGCCATCGCCGACGCCGGAGCCGACGCCGGAGCCAACGCCCACACCGACGCCCACGCCGCCGGAGAAGGTGACAGGACTCGTCGTCGACAATTCGATTGCGGGCCAGCTGGATCTCAGCTGGGATGCCTCTCTTGATCCGGATGTGGTCGGTTACAACATCTACGGCGGCATCCTTTTGGGGGGTCCTTACGAGCCTATTGTCGAGGACTGGGCGAGTACGGCTTATACGGATACGGACTTCGTCCTGCCCGACGATGTTGGGAAGACGTACTACTACGTGGTGACCGCGGTGAACTCGTCGGGGGTCGAGAGCGAGATCTCGGACGAGGCCTCCGCGGTATTGCAGTAGGGTCGCCGTGCGGGTGATCGCGGGACGCGCCAAGGGCCACCGTCTGGCCGGGCCGCCTTCGCGGGGGACACGGCCGACGTCGGACCTGGTGCGGGGGGCGGTGTTCTCGGCGCTGGAGGCGATGGGCGCGGACCTGACGCGGACGCTGGACCTGTACGC
>CAYFYG010000331.1:0-2172 GCA_964347225.1 uncultured Dehalococcoidia bacterium
CCTGGAGTGGGACGATGAGGCCCTGAAGCCTATCACCGCGGGCGCCCTCCCCTACGCCAATCCGGACCTGGAAAGGCGATATGGAGAGGAGGAGCGGAAGATCGCCGGCGGCAACCACATGAAGGGCGTCATCGAGAAGTGCACGTTCTGTGTGCATCGGCTCGAGAAGGGCCTGCAGCCGGCCTGCGTGTCCGATTGCCCGGCCTTCGCGCTGCACTTCGGCGACCTGGACGACCCCGAGAGCGAAGTTTCGAAGCTGCTGCAAACCAAGAAGTCCTTCCGCCTGGAGGAAGGACTCGACACTGATCCAAGAGTCCACTACGTGGGTGGCGCGCCGCCCGGCTCAGAAGTCCGCCAGATAGAGACAATCAAGGCGAAGGAGTGAGTCATGGCTACCAGAGTAGTGCGTGAGCTTCCTTACGGCGTCGGCAGAGTGGGGCCGGGCTTCTTCGGCCTCGTAGCAGTGCTCCTGGCCCTCTTAGTGCTAGGCCTCGTGGCGTACAGCAAGCAGTTCATCGAAGGCGAGGTGGTCACCGGTCTGCGGAACATCGGCACGATGGGAGGTGCAAGCTGGGGCCTATACATCGCCTTCCTGATATATTTCGAGGGCGTGGCCTTTGCCGGGATAGGACTCGCCGCCATCATCCGGGTCTTCAACCTGGACTACCTCCGCCCCATTGCGCGGATGGGTCTGGTGCTCACCGTCGTTGGGCTGGTGCTGGCGGGACTCAGCGTTCTGGTGGACCTCGGGCAGCCGACCCGGGGCTTCATCAACCTCTTTCGCTACGCGCGGCCGGAATCACCCTTTTACGGCACATTTGCGGTGGGCATCGTCGGCCTTCTGTTCGTGAGCGCCATCTACCTCTTTCTTGACGGCAGAAGGGACGCCGCGCGCCTGGCCAAGGTGCCGAGCGCGCTCTCGGGCTTCTTCAGACTGTGGGCCACCGGCTACCAGGATACGCCAGAGGAGAAGGCGAGACACGGGCGCGCGAGCTATTGGCTGGCATTGGCTCTGATCCCGATGCTGGTGGTCGCCCATTCGACCTTGGGATTCGTGTTCGGAATCCAGGGCGGAGCGCCCAGATGGTACAGTGCCCTTCAGGCGCCCTCCTTCTTGGTGCTGGCGGGAGTGTCGGGGGTGGGACACGTCATCATCATGGCAGCCATCGCCCGCACGGCGCTCAATCTGAGAACGGAACTCCCGGCCAGGGTCTTCTCGTGGTTGGCAAACGCCCTGTGGATCTTGCTGGTGGTCTACCTGTACTTCATGGTGGTTGAGCTGCTCACGGCCACTTATTCGGGCCAGATCAATGAAGTCCGCGCGGAAGAGGCCCTCCTTACCGGCCGCTATGCCTGGATGTTCTGGGGGATGGTGTCCGTCCTGGTCCTATCCTTTGTGATGCTGTTCTCCCAGTTCCTGGCGAGACGCTTCAACCTCTGGGTAATAGTACTGGCCGCAGTGCTGGTGAACGTGGTTGCCGTCGCCGAACGGCTTCTCCTTGTGCTGCCGTCGCAGACCCACGGCCGTCTGCTCCCCTACGAGACGGGCACGTACACGCCAACGTGGGTGGAGTACAGCATCATAGTCGGGTTGATGGCTCTGGGAGCGCTAGCGATGGTGGCGTTCTTCAAGGTGTTCCCCATAATGGACATCCGAGATTCTGACGAGATGGCGGACGCCGGCGGGCGTGCGCTGGAGGAGGCAGGCAATGCGTAGAATCACTCTCTCCGCACTGACATTGCTCGCCGGGACGGTGCTAGTGGTGCTGGGCTTCTTCCTCAGCGCACCCATCGGCCCGACCACGGAGCCCGTTTACAGCAATCCGAGGGTCGACTTCGCGCCGCTGATGTTCGTCGTTGGCGTCGTTCTGATAGCTGGCTCAGCCGTCGTGTATGAGCTGAGCAGGGACTAGCGGGAGGCCGCCGTGCACGGGGCGGGCCCGGCAGCCAAGCGAGTCTTCGATTTGGCGCCTGACGCGACGCGGTGGCACCCGTGGCAGCGACGCATGCCCTTGGCGCGTCTAGCCCGCGTCCGTGAGGCGAGCTACCGTCTGGTAAGTCAGGCCTTCCTGTATCCAGACGAGAGCCGGCTACAGGAAGTGAACCTTCTCGCCGACGAACTGGGGAGAGAGGAGACATCACTGGCGCGGTTCTCGTTCTTCGGCGAGTGGA
>CAYFYG010000332.1:0-6236 GCA_964347225.1 uncultured Dehalococcoidia bacterium
AACCGCGGCGCGCGCAACGATGACAAGCGGCCCAGGGACGGACCCTGGGCCGCTTCTAGTATCGCTTGGAGGCGACGGGGGGATTCGAACCCCCGATCGGGGTTTTGCAGACCCCTGCCTTAACCACTTGGCTACGTCGCCTCGGGACTGCTGGTGCCGAGGAGGGGATTTGAACCCCTACGCCCTTTCGGGCACCGCCCCCTCAAGACGGCGTGTCTACCTATTCCACCACCTCGGCGACCCGTCTCTATATTAGCGTTTTCCCGGCACTTTGCAAGTTGAGACCAGCCCGGCCCGCTGAAACGCCCCCTGCTACGTCTTGACTATCGCTGGCTCAAAAGGAACCTTGTTCAACGGCTCGTTTCCGGTCTCGGTGATGAGCACCGGCGTCTCCATCCTCATGCCGCCCACGCCCGGCTTGTTCAGCACTACGGCCGCGACCTCAACCATGTTCGGCCGAAGCACCAGATCCCCCCTCGACTCGTAGGGCGTGTTCGAATTCACGACTACGGGGTACCACTCGTTGCCGAGGATACCGATGCCGTGACCGTAGCCCGGCAGGGCATATTGCCTGTAGCCGATGTCGTCGAGGTAGGCATCCATCTTCGCGGCTACCTCCCCGTAGGTCACGCCCGGCTTCAGGTTCTCCAGCAGCACGTTGCAGGTCGCCACGAAGGCCTCCGAGAGCTCGCGCTGTTCGGGGCTGGGCTGGCCCATTATTGCGTTGCGGGCCAGGTCGCCTAGGTAGAGGTTGTACATGGAGTGGAGGTCGATGAGCACGTTGTCGCCGGGCCCGACCTGTCTCCTGGTGGGCGGCGTGCATCCCCCCCAGAAATAGGCGGTCCTGGGGCCCGTGGCTATCTCCTGACCGCCGGTGAACGACCAGTTCAGCTCGCTGCCCGCCTTCCGCATCGCGTATTCGGCGATGCCCGCGATCTCCGTCTCCGTGATGCCGACCCGCAGCTCCTTGATGACCGCCTCGAAGCCCAGGTCACAGATCTCCCCGGCGCGCCTGAAGGATTCGATCTCCGCCTCGTCCTTGATGATGTATATCTCGTTCAGGAGGTCGGTGGCGTTCTTGAAGCTGGCCTGGGGGAAGGCATCGCGAAGGATCTCGTACTCGCTGGCCAGGAGGAAGGTCTCGATCCTGATGGGCGAGTGGCCCAGCTCGATGCCTATTGATCCTTTGTCGAACCCCCTGGACTTGAGGTAGGAAACGATCTGGTCCCACATGGTCATCCCTGGCAAGGGAGCGGCAGTGCTCACGCTCTTGAAGTAGCCGTCGTCCTTGACCCGCTCGCTGTCGAGGCCTGCCACGTATAGCTGCGGGTCGCCCTCGCCGCGGATGACGGCGACGCCGCGCCAGGGAACAAAGGCGCCAAACACGTATCCCACGGTGCTCAGCCTTGTGGCGACCAGGACATCGATACCCTGCTCCTCCATCTTGGCCTGGATCTTCTCTAGCCGCGCCTCATAGTCCACGGCCGTGCTCAACTTCCCACCTCCTACACTCTGCTCGACGCCAGGGAGACGCTCCTCACCGCCTCTCCCTCCCTGTCAATCTAGCACAGAATCGGTCGAGGGTCGTGCGTCTGCTCGCGCCAGCAGCCAAGGGTGCGCCGCAGCGCTAGAATGAGGGGCTGACGTGCGCTATCCTGGGGCGGCCACGTCCCTTCTGCGAGGAGGAAGCGAATGAAGTTCGGCATCGTCATGTTCCCCACGGACTACTCCATCGGGTCGGCGCAACTGGCCAGGGCTGTGGAAGAGCGCGGCTTCGAGTCTCTCTTCTTTCCGGAGCACACCCATATCCCCACGAGCCGGCGCACGCCCTGGCCGGGCGGGGCCGAGCTACCGCGGGACTACTCGCACACGCTGGACCCGTTCGTGGCCGCGGGTGCCGCGGCCGCGGTCACGACAAGCCTCCGCATCGGCACCGGGGTTTGTCTGGTGATTGAACGCGACCCGATAACCCTGGCGAAGGAGGTCGCCAGCATCGACTTCCTGTCCGGCGGCCGGTTCCTGTTCGGGATCGGCGCGGGCTGGAACGAGGAAGAGATGGAGAACCACGGGACGGATCCGGCGCAGCGCTGGAAGCTGCTTAGGGAGCGTGTCCTGGCTATGAAAGCCATCTGGACCGAGGGCGAGGCCGAGTTCCACGGCCGGTTCGTCAACTTCGATCCTATCTGGTCGTGGCCGAAGCCTGTGCAGAAGCCTCACCCGCCCATCGTCGTGGGTGGCGACGGCCCTCACGCCCTCCAGCGAGTCCTGGAGTATGGCGATGAGTGGATGCCGATCCCCGGGCGTGGCGAGATTCCGCTGCCTGAGCGGATAGCGGAGCTGAACCGGTTTGCTCGTGAAGCGGGACGCGGGCCGATCCCTGTCTCGATCTACGGCACCCTGCCACAGCCGGACGTGATCCAGGGTTACGCCGAGGCGGGCGTCGAGCGGTGCATCTTCTGGCTGCCGTCCACCCCGGCGGAGGAAGCGCTGCCCTTCCTCGATCGCTGGGCGGAGCTGGCGAAGAGCTTCGCCTGAGGTTGCACATGGGCGGCGGGTTGGGGGTGAGCGCCGGGGGCTGTCAGCCCGGGACGAAGACCTGATTCCGAGTGTCCCGACGGTCGCATCTTGACAGAGAGCAGACGAGGGGTGTAGATTATGGACTAAGGCAGTAGACTTAGTCAACAAGTGTCCCACGGCACGCGACAAGAGAACGTGAGCCCAAAGGAGGCAGGTTGTCCGAGCGTCACATCGGTTGACCGGATACCGGTCGGTAGGCTAGGAGGGCACGATGCAGATTGGCACAAGAATCGCCAGCGACATCACGAGACTGATAGGCAACACACCGCTCGTGGCACTGAACAGGATGGCCGCGGGGATCGAGGCCACGGTAGTGGCCAAGCTGGAATCCTACAACCCCTGCGGGAGCGTCAAGGACAGGATTGGCGTGTCCATGATAGAGGCAGGCGAAAAGGATGGCAGTATCGGCAAGGATACGGTGATCGTTGAGCCGACCAGCGGCAACACCGGCATCGCCCTGGCTTTCGTCTGTGCGGCCAAAGGCTACCCCCTGATCCTCACTATGCCGGACACCATGTCGATGGAGCGAAGGCGGCTCCTTGCCGTGTTTGGGGCGGAGCTTGTGCTTACCCCCGGCTCGGAGGGCATGCCGGGTGCGGTAAGGAAAGCGGAGGAGATCGTCGCCGGCAATCCCCGCGCGTTCATGCCGCAGCAGTTCAGGAATCCGGCGAATCCCTTGATCCACCGCGACACCACGGCGGAGGAGATATGGCGCGACACCGATGGTCAGGTGGACATCCTGGTATCAGGGGTGGGCACAGGGGGGACGATCACCGGCGTGGCCGAGGTCATCAAGAGGAGGAAGCCGGAGTTCAAGGCGATAGCCGTCGAGCCGGAGGACTCCCCGGTGCTGTCCGGCGGCAAACCAGGCCCGCACAAGATTCAGGGCATCGGTGCCGGATTCGTCCCGGACGTACTGAGGCCTGACCTGATCGATGAGATCGTCAAGGTCAGCAATGAGGACGCTGGAGAGACTGCCAGGCAGCTAGCCAAGCAGGAGGGGATCTTGGGTGGCATATCCTCGGGGGCGGCGGCCTGGGCCGCGCTCGAGGTGGCCAGGAGACCCGAGAACAAAGGAGCCCTCATAGTCACGGTTCTGCCCGACACCGGCGAACGTTATCTGTCCACCTGGCTGTTTCAGCAAGACGACGTAGCATAACCAGGCTTGGCAGCCAACCGACGAACGCATGCCTGTCAGGGCATAGTGTCCCCGCCGACCTGCCGCCCTCCCGGCCAGCTTGTCGACCGTCGCGCCCTCCGCTCCTTCACTTCGCCGGACCCAGCGCTTGACCGAGGTCGGCGATGAGGTCCTCCGCGTCTTCCAGCCCTATGCTGATCCGCATGATGCCGTCGCCGACCCATTCGCGGATGGCGGCCTTCTGTTTGGCGCCTAGGTAGGTTGCGTTGTCTACGTACATGGCGGTCGGGTAGTAGAACATCAGGCTCTGGTAGTCGCCCAGCGACGTGGCGTAGGTGAAGACGCGGACTCGCTGAACGAGGTTCATAGCGATGTCCATCTCCATCTGCACGCTGATCATGCCCCCAAAGCCCGACATCTGCCGCCGCGCCAGTTCATGCTGGGGGTGACTCTCCAGACCGGGGTATAGCACGCGCCTCACCTTCGGATGCTGATCCAGGAACCGCGCCACCGCCATTGCGCTCTCCTGATGCTGCCGCATCCGCAGGGATAGTGTTGCCAGGCCGCGATTGATGAGCCAGGCGTTGAAGGGGCTCATGCCGCCCCCGAGGTGTATCAGCATCCCCTCGCGGATCCTGTGGATGCCCTCGCGGGCTCCCAGCACAACCCCGCCCAGGGAGTCGCCGTGCCCCCCAAGGTACTTGGTCATGCTGTGGAGGACGAAGTCCGCCCCCATGGCCAGCGGCTTCTGCAGGACCGGCGTGGCGAAGGTGCTGTCGACGACAAGGGGCACGCCTGCCCTGTGAGCAATGCTGGCGACCGCGGGGATGTCGGTCAGGCGAAGGATGGGGTTGGCGGGAGTCTCGATGTACACGAGCTTGGTGTTGGATCGCAGGGCCCTGCGCACGGCCTCGGCATCACTGGTGTCCACGAGGCTCACCTCAATGCCGTAGCGTTCCGCGTGCAGCCCGAGGAGCTCGACGGTGCCCGCGTAGCATACGTCGCTGGCCACCACGTGGTCGCCGGCACCCAGGAAAGTGAACATAACGCCGGAGACGGCGGCCATGCCGGATGCGAATGCCACGCCCGCCTCGGCACCCTCGAGTGCGGCCATCTTCTCCTCGAGAGTACGTAGAGAAGGGTTGGTCCAGCGTGTGTAGACATGCGGCGGCCGCTCTCCGCGAATGAAGAGCGCGTCCAGCAGGCGGGGGCCCGGCTCCGGCAGCTTGAAGGTGGTGGTCATGTGGATCGGCGGAGTCACCGACCCGGTCGTGGGATCGGGCTCCTGCCCGGCGTGAACAGCCTGCGTGTCGAATCGGTACTCGCTCATCCTATCCTCCCGCCGGAGCGAACACGTGCTGGGCGCGACGCCGCTCCGCTTCGCTAGTCCTCCCACTCGGCAGCCTCGAAATCGGCCATTGCGCGATCCCGGGCCATGTCTCGGTACTGGAGCAACTCCTTCTCCACGCCCGGGTCTAGCTCCCGCGGCTGATGCTTGGCGAGGATATCCCGAGCTCGCTCCTGCGCCAGGTCCAGTGCCGTCTTCGAACCCTTGCCTTCCCACACCTCCCTGCTATCCCTCTTCAGCAACTTCGGTAGGAAATGCTCCCGCCGATAGTGCTGAGCTGTGTGGAGCTTGTCCAGGTAGTGGTCGTCCCAGCCCACCTCCTTGATCAGGTCCAGAGCGATGGTGTCCTCGCTGACATCGATCCCACGGGCAAGCCTGAGGGCAAGGCCGCACAGCTCGTCGTCGAGCACGAGCAGCGGGTGACTCTCGGTCGTGGTGGACTCCAGGGTGCCGCCGCAGGTGATGAAGTGGGCACCGGCGAGAACGGCGGGGAGCAGAGTGCTGACGCGCTCCAGCATGCATTGGAGGTCCACAGTCTTGGCGTCGGTGGCCCCGCCGACGCTGCGGCAAGGCAGGCCGTAGTGACGGGCCAATTGCGCCGCCCCGGCGGTGATGAGGCCGGCCTCGACCGCACCAAGGGCTACGTTGCCCGTGGCCATATCGGCGACGGTGGACACGTTGCCGTATAGCACGGGAGTGCCGGGAGCGATGATCTGGGCGAGGGTGATGTGGGCCAGAATCTCGGCGTTCTGCTGGGCGAGCAGTCCGGCCAGAGTGGCGGGAGCGGTGGCCCCGGCCATGGCCTCCGGCGACATGGCCATCGGCTGGCCGTACTCAGCGAACATAAACATCCCCTCGAGTTGGAGCTTGATCATCTGCAAGGGGGTCATGACGGAACAGATCCCGAAGAAGCGAGGACGCTTCTTCAGCTCCTCCTTCCCACCCACGGCAATCGCCATCATCCGCATCATGTCCTCGCTGGGCATCGCCCCGTAGCACCCCAGGCCGAAGGACTTGCGGCAGTTCTGGGCCCAGGCGAGGATGGCCTCGACGTGAATGGAGGTCATGGGGATGTCTGTCGGCCAGATGTCCATCTGGCTGTTGTCGATGTGGTCGAGGCCATCGATAAGGCGGAGGTGATTTCGGACATCCTCCAGCGTGGTAGGCCGGAGC
>CAYFYG010000333.1:0-1752 GCA_964347225.1 uncultured Dehalococcoidia bacterium
GCGTTGTAGTACCCGATAGACTTCATCGCCTTGCAGATCATGCTGCCCATCTCCATCCTCCTCTTGGCCGTGAGGAGGAGGGAAGGGGCTATCTCGATCAGCTTCTGGTTCCGCCTCTGGATGGAGCAGTCCCTTTCGCCGAGGTGGATAACGTTTCCGTGCTTGTCACCGATGATCTGAAACTCGACGTGGTGAGCGTTGTGGATGAGCTTCTCCAGGATGAGCTCCCCTTTGCCGAAGGCCTTCTCAGCCTCGCTGTAGGCCAAGTCGTAACCTCGAACTAGCTCATCCTCGTCGTGGCAAACCCTGATGCCCCTGCCACCTCCACCGGCGGTCGCCTTCAGAAGCACAGGAAAGCCGATCTTCTTGACCAGCGTTTTCGCCGCCGCCACGTTCTTCAGTATGCCCTGGCTGCCAGGGACGACAGGAAGGCCCGCCTTCCTCATCGTCTCCTTCGCCTTCGCCTTGTCCCCGGCCAGAGCCATGGCGCTGCTCGGCGGGCCGATGAAGGTCACGCCGTTGTCCTCGCACGCCTTCACGAACCCCGAGTTCTCGGCTAGGAAACCGTACCCCGGGTGAATCGCGTCGGCACCTACCTCGAGGGCAAGGTTCACGATGTTCTCTATGTTGAGATATGTGTCCAGGGGGTCGGCTCCCGTCTGGACGGCCTCGTCGGCCAGCCTGATGTGCCTGGACTTCGCATCCACAGCGGAGTAGATCGCCACTGTCGGTATGTCCAGCTCCTTGGCGGCCTGGATGATCCGACAGGCGATCTCTCCCCTGTTCGCTATCAGTATCTTCTTGAACATCCTGTGCCCCCCTCGCTCAGTTGATCTGGAACTCACAGGTAATGGGGGCCACCTTGTTCACCATCGCGGCGATGCTGCACGTCTTGTTCAGCGCCTCGTCGAAAGCATCCTTGACGTCCTTGTCGGTCAGGCCGCTCCCCTTGATGCGGAACTTGAGCACTATCTTGGTGAACATCTTTGGGTAATCATCCCGGCGTTCCCCGTCGGTTTCCACCTCCACGCTGTCCACACTCTTGCCAGCCTTGAGAAGCGCCTCGTAGCCGTGAATGCCCATGCAGCCGGCGATCGAATACATCATCAGTTCCGGCGGCCTGAAGCCCCTGCCCTTTCCGCCGACATGCGCGGCGGCATCGATGAGCAGGTCACCGGGGTATTCCGCCCCGCTGCCGATGAAGTGGAAGTCCTCTTTCTGCTTGACCGTTACCTTCATTACGACTAACCTCCTGTTCCTTCCATGATTCGACTGCTACTCTGACGGAACGGCGACGGAGAGGGGCTCTTCTCCCCCCTCCACACGCTTGATGTTGTCCCACGCAAATCCCGACCGGCGGAACCAGGCCTCGTACGAGTGTCCGCCGACATGGGGTGTGAGGACCACGTTGTCGAGCTGAACAAGCGGGCTGTCGCCGGACAGCGGCTCCTTATCGAACACATCCAGTCCCGCGCCGGCAATCTGCTTCTCCCGTAGCGCTTCCACAAGCGCGTCCTCGTCCACCACCGGCCCCCGACTGGTGTTGAGCAAGACCGTCGTCGGCTTCATCATGCCGAACTCCTTGCGACCGATGAGCCCTTTCGTCTCCGGCAGGAGGGGGAGATGGAGCGTGATGATGTCCGCCTCTCGGATGACCTCCTCCAGAGACACGCGACGCGCCCCCAGATCCTTCTCGATGTCGGGTGCGGGAATGACATCGTAGTAGATGACGCTTGTCTCGAAGGCCGCCAG
>CAYFYG010000334.1:0-1947 GCA_964347225.1 uncultured Dehalococcoidia bacterium
ATGCCGCCAGCCACCGCGCAGACGCGCTCCCCTTTGGCATACGTGCAGGTGCCGGGTATGGACAGAATGAAGCCGATCTGGATGTAGCGCAGCGCCAGCATGAGGTCCCCCGCGAAACAGTGCATCACGCCGAGGGGGCGGTCCTTGGGCCAGTCCGGCAACGCCTGTTGCTCGTAGGAGGCGAGGACGTCAAACGTCTCCTCGTCCGCCTGGCGAGAGTGGATGACGACGGGGCGGCTGAGGCGCCGGGCCAGCTCAAGCTGGCGTCGGAAGGCGTCCATTTGCACGTCGGGCGGCGACAGCTTGCGGTAGAGGTCAAGCCCTATCTCGCCCACCGCCACGACCTTAGGCGAGTGAGCCAGCCGCTCCAGCGCGTTCAGGCTCCGGGCGTCCAGATGCTTCGCATTGTGTGGGTGTAGCCCCACGGCGGCGTATACGTCGGAGTGGGAGTCCGCCAAGTCCACGGCGCGTTGGCTGCTCTCCAGATCCGTGCCGACGACCACGAAGGCGGAGACCCCGGCCCGGCGGGCGCGGTCCAGCGCATCGTCGCGGTCAGCATCGAACGCGGGGTCCTGGAGGTGGCAGTGAGAGTCGACCAACATCCTACTGTCCGAGCCTCGCTTCCTCGTCTTCGACCAATGATTGGTCCAGCTTCTTGAACAACGGCTTGGGCTCGGCCAGGGTCTGGCCCGGCTCCGGCATCACCAACCGCCAGCCGGCGTCATCTACGGGACCTTCGCTCCCCAGGAAAGCGTGGAGTTGCTGGCAGGTGAAGGGCAGGAAGGGACAAAGGGCCGTCTTCAGGCCGCTGATGGCGCCAATGGCGGAGTAGAGGACGGTGGCGCAGCGCGCGCGATCCTGCTTCAGCAGGTTCCAGGGGGCGCTCTCCTCCAGATAGCGATTGGCCTCGCGCGCCACGGTCATCGCCGACTCCAGGCCAGCGCGGAATCGGCAGCGGCCGATGTTGTCCCCCGTCTCCGCGATCGCCTGCTCCGCCCGCGACAGGAGGGCGCCGTCAGCAGCGGTCATCTCGCCGGGAGCGGGAACGAGGCCCTGGAAGTTGCGGTAGGTGAAGGTGAGGACGCGGTTCACCAGGTTCCCCCAGGTGGCCACCAGTTCGTCGTTGTTGCGGCGCACGAAGTCGCCCCAGGAGAAGTCGGCGTCGGAGGTCTCAGGCATGTTCGCCGACAGGTAGTAGCGGAGGGGGTCCGGATCGTGCCGGGAGAGATAGTCCGGGACCCAGACGGCAAGTCTGCGACTGGTGGAGGCCTTGCTGCCGCGGACGGTCTGGTACTGGTTGGCGGGCACATCGTAGGGAAGGTTGAACGTCTCTCCGGTAGCCTCGCTGTAACCCATAAGCTCGGATGGCCAACTGAGGGCATGGAAGAAGATGTTGTCCTTGCCCACGAAGTAGTAGCTGAGGGCGGAAGGATCCTGCCAGAAATCGCGCCACCGCTCCGGCTCCCCGATGCGTTGGGCCCACTCCTTGGAGGCGGACAGGTAGCCGATGACATTCTCGAACCAGACGTAGATACGCTTGCTTTCATAGCCGGGGAGCGGTATGGGGATGCCCCATTCCAGATCGCGGGTGATGGCGCGGTCCTGGAGCCCCTGTTGCAGCACGCCAAGGGAGAAGTTGAGGACATTCTTGCGCCAGTGTCCCTTGTCGGCGGACAGCCACTGCTTGAGTCTGTCGCTGCAGGCGCTGAGGCGCAGGAAGAAGTGCTCGGACTCCCTGATCTCAGGGGTTGACCCGTCGAACTTGCAGCGCCGGTCTTTCAGGTCCACCGGGTCGAGGACGTTGCCGCAGTTGTCGCACTGGTCGCCGCGGGCACCGTCATCACCGCAGACGGGGCAGGTGCCTTCGACGTATCGATCCAGGAGGAAGCGCCCCTCGACGGTGCAGTAAGGGAGCTCCATGCTGGCCTTGTAGATGTCGCCCTTCTC
>CAYFYG010000335.1:0-1884 GCA_964347225.1 uncultured Dehalococcoidia bacterium
GAGATCGCCTGCAGCATGGCCAGCGCCGTCTCGTACCCGATGAGCCCGTGCTGCATGTCCACGCACAGCCAGTCGAGGCGCTGATGGGCCATTACCTCCGCCGAAAAGGCGCTGGGGATCGACAGCCATCCCCCGACGGCTGGCCGGTCCTGCTCCCAGAGCTTCCTCACGCCGTTCTCGCGCATGTTTTGTCCCTCCAGTCAAGGGTCGATGGTATCAGGCGCGACCAAGTGGGGCCAGTTGCCTGTGCCACGGGTCGTGGGCGTCTGCCGTTCGGCCGCTATGCGTTTGACTAGCATCCGACGGAACGAGTGTCAAGCGGGTCAGCGGGCAGTGGCCCAACGGTAGCTAGGGGCGGGAGACCGGCTGTGGCTCCGGCTTATCGCAGCCTGCCCTTCGACAAGCTCAGGACAGGTGCCTCCGGGCGTACCAGCCGCCCGCCGCGACGGCGATGACGGCAGCGGCAGCCACCGCTGCTATCGGTAGGGTGTAGTCGCTGGCGGAGGAACCGGAGGATTCAGCGGGGACGTCCCCATGGGTGGCGAGTTCCACGATGCCACCTACGGGCCCCGGTGGTACGCTTACGGTTGCCTCCTCATTGAGGGTGGAGTACGGGGGAGAGAATGTCTCATCGCCACCGATGGCATAGATCTTCCCGTTCACCACGGCACCACCCAAAGCGTGTCGGCCCGTGAACCAAGTGCCTGACGGAGATATCAGTTGCCACTGGTCCGAGGCCGGATCGAACATTCTGACGTCGTCCAAAATCACGCCCGATTGCACTCCTCCGATGACATAGATCATCCCGTCGAGACCGACCATCAAGGCGCGACTCTGTGAGTCCGGAGCAGCGGATGGGTCCGGGGAAATCCACGTCTCGGACACGGTGTCGAATGCATGCATTGCGCCAGTGTAGCCGTTGTGGACATAGATAGTTGTTCCTATCAGTGCGGCTCTGGCGACTCCCGCCGGGGCTGGCATAGCCGGCGGAGGTGTAACGTCCCAGGTGTCAGAAACAGGGTCGTAAACGTCGACGCTGGACAGTTCAGAGCCCGCGCCGTCTGTGCCTCCAAAAACGTAGATCAACCCGTCATGCGCGACGGTTGCCTGATGCACACGCGGAACGGGCATGGGACTCTTGACAGCCCAAGTGCCCGTTATGGGGTCATACTCCTCGTTCGCGGTGATCGCGACGACGCCACACGCATTGGATCCGCCCATTGCGTAGATCTTGCCGTTGACGGCGGCCGCATCACCGTTGCTCCGAGCAGTGAACCAGGTGCCTGAGGCAGGTATCGTTTGCCATGAATCGGATGGCTGATCGTAGACCTCCAGAACGTCTGTAAAGGTGCAGACGCCAGGACCTCCGCCCGCCACATAGATCTTGTCACCCAGGGCTGCGACGAACGGCCCTTCGCGACCCGTCGGCATGGAATCCCTCGTTGCCCACTCCACCGCTGGGACAGCAGAGGTGGAGGCTCCCATCCCCAAGACGAACAGAGACAGCCCGACCAGCGCTGTCGAGAATAGCTGCACGAACCGCATAGCCGCACCCCCTCATCGTTTCCCCCATTATCGTCAACTCTGCGGAAATGTCAAGCCGCTCTATGACCGCGCCCCGCACCTCCCCCGGTCGTGCCGCCGCTGGCTCCCCCGCCCGACGGGCGATAGAATTGACGTACGGGCCGCCATACGAGGAGACAGACGGTGCCGTTCCCCTATCGCGATCCCGAGCAGGCGGAGCAGTTCGCTCTCGGCTACTTCCAGCGCCTGCGCGGCTGCGAGGACATCTTCGCCACCTGGCTGGGGCTGGACGCCCTCGTCCAGGTGCGCATCCAGGAGCCGGACATCGCCGTCACCGTCGACACCCGCGGCGGCCGCGAG
>CAYFYG010000336.1:0-1995 GCA_964347225.1 uncultured Dehalococcoidia bacterium
AGCCGCCCTCGGGTCAGACAGGTTTACGAAATGTGCCGACAGCCGGCGACTATTGGTCGACTTCCTCATCGCGATCCTCACTCGTCGGGCTAGCATCGGTGACTGAAGAAAGATCAGGGCCGGCCCCTTGAGCGCGGAGCCGGCCCTATCCTAAAATTGAACACGCCAAGAGGCTCTGGTATGCCCCATCCTTTTGGTAGCCCCGCACGGCCGTCACTGTGCGGGGCATTCTTTTACGAGGTTACCGAATCCTTTATCCCCCTCCCGCCAAAAATAATTAGCGGCGACGGACCGTCGCCGCTATTCCACCTCCGAGATTTACTGGGTTGACCCCTCCGCGTCTCGGCTGGCGGTTCGCTATGAAATGTGATGCGCGGCCACACTATATGGCCGCTCGAAGGTTTTGTCAAGTGAAGAGATGTGCAATTTGCGGCAAAAAGCGACGAGCCACCTCACGGTGCCATCGACATCCCGTAGTCTGCGGCCGCTTTCGCGAGGAGTTTCGCAACGGGCTGCTTGCTGTGGTGATCGTATGTGCGGGGCTCCGACTTCGGCCGGTCGCAGGGATCAGATTCGCGACCCTGACCTGCCCCCATAAACGGTACCACTCGCTATGTTAGTCCGGCCATGGCCCTCGCTGCAGGCAGAGCGATAGTGGAGCCTGGCCGTGGCACGATCGCTTCCGGTGCTGGCGGGCGGTAACCCAGCGAGCTGTGGGGACGCACCGCATTGTAGTGGCAGCGCCACCGGTCGCAGATCATCCGCGCCTCCAGCACCGTCTGGAACACCTCTCCGTTCAGCAGCTCATCTCGTAGCCTCCCATTGAACGATTCGATGTAGCCGTTCTCCCAAGGACTCCCGGGCTCGATGTACAGGGTCTGCACGCCTACTCTCTGGAGCCAGTCCCGGACCGCCCGGGCCGTGAACTCTGGTCCGTTGTCCGAGCGCAGGTATTGGGGCGTCCCGCGCTCGCTGAACAGCTGCGTGAGCCACCCCAGCACATCGTCGCTGGTGATGCGCCTGGCCACGTCGATGGCCAGGCGCTCCCTTGTGAACTCGTCGAGAATTGTCAACAACCGCAGAGGGCGGCCCTCGCCCGTCCGCGTCAACAGGAAGTCGTAGCTCCACACGTGGTTGCGGTGGGCCGGCCTGAGCCTGACACAGGAGCCGTCGGTGAGCCACAGCCGCTTCCGTTTGGGCTGGCGCGCCGGCACCTTCAGCCCTTCCCGTCGCCACAGTCGTTCCACCCGCTTGTGGTTCACCGCAAAGCCCTCCTCACGCAGCATGGCCGTGATCCGTCGGTAACCGTAGCGCCCGTACTGGGTCGCCAGCTCCACCATCCGCCTGAGCAGCCTCGGCTCATCACCCGGGGAGCGGCATCTTCTCCTCTGAGTGGATCGCGCCTGCCCCAGCACTCGACACGCCCGGCGCTCGGAGACGACCGCGTGGCCCAGAGCGTCCCGCACCCACGCCACCGCCTGCCGTCTCTTAGCCGGGCTCAGGAGTTTCCCTGGGCCGCCTCCCTCAAGATGGCGTTGTCCAGAGACAGATCGGCCACCAGCTTCTTGAGCCGGGCATTCTCCTGCTCCAGATCCCTCAGTCGCTTGACCTGGTCCCTCGTCAGGCCGCCGTACTGTTTCCGCCAACGGTAGTATGTCTGCTCGGTCACCGCCAACTTGCGGCAGACTTCAGACACCCTCTGGCCATTGGCCAACTCCACTTCGGCTTCCCTGAGCTTGTTGATGACCTCCTCTGCTCTGTGATGTCGCCTCGACACTCCAACTGCCCCCTTTCTCTGGTCCAGAACCCTTCCTCACTAACATTGGGCCTGGACTCGTTTTCGGGGGCAAGGTCACTCCGCTGGGGAATTCGCATTCCACTCGTGCTGGGGTGCGAATTCCGAGAATTCGCACCCCAGCACGATCCCCCTAGTAACTTCATGCCAGCCGCGACGTTCTCAGTAATGAAGAGCAAAATCTTGTGAAGAACGGAATT
>CAYFYG010000337.1:0-5330 GCA_964347225.1 uncultured Dehalococcoidia bacterium
GCAACCTCAAGGGCGTGGGTCACGAGCACAAACGTCTGATGGTGCTTCTCGTTGAGGTCACAGAGGAGGTCCATGATCTCGCTGGCGTTGGTGCTATCCAGGTCGCCGGTGGGCTCGTCCCCCCAGACGATGGCTGGATCGTTCACGAGGGAGCGGGCGATGGTCACTCGCTGCCGC
Organism: uncultured Dehalococcoidia bacterium; assembly: GCA_964347225.1. GTDB lineage: Bacteria > Chloroflexota > Dehalococcoidia > SM23-28-2 > RBG-16-64-32 > DAOUMF01. Next base: position 178 of record CAYFYG010000337.1, read on the forward strand.
TGTCCGCCGGAGAGCTCGGCCGGCCTGTGCTCCGCCCAGTCGCGCAGGTGGACGCGGTCCAGCGCCTCCAGGGCGCGGCGACGGGCCTCGCGGGCGGAGACGCCGGAGACCAGGAGCGGGAGCTCGACGTTCTCCACGGAGGACAGGACAGGCAGCAGGTTGTAGAACTGAAAGACGAAGCCCATGTTGCGGGCCCGGTACTCCGTCTTTTCGTTATCGGACATGGTGCTGAGGTCGGTGCCATCCACGGAAACCCGGCCGGAGTCTATGTCGTCCAGACCGCTAAGGCAGTTGAGAAAAGTGGTCTTACCGCAGCCGGATGGGCCCATAATGGCCACCATCTCGCCCCGGTCAATGGACAGGTTGATGCCGCGCAGCGCCTCCACCTTCACCTTGCCGGTATCGTAGGTCTTCACGACATCGGCCGCATGGATGATGGCAGAGTTGGCTGAGGACGCGGCATCGCCTTCCGTGCGTGTAGGTTCCACGGTCATGGGACAGCTCCTGGGGAATTTCCGAAACTTCTATGAGACGAGGTAGCCAACAGTCGCCAGATACCTATTCTAAAGGCTCGACAACGTTAGAGGCAATGAAGCGGCGGGCAGGTCGGAGCACGAAGTCAGCGGGGCGAGGTTTCGGCCGAGGACGGCGCCGAACTCGCGAGCCAGGGTCTCGGCCACGTGTGTCAACGGCACGGGGCCGCCGGTGAGCCTTTCCACGGATGTGACACCGCGGCCGGCGATGCCGCAGGGGATGATGCGCCGGAACCAGTCCAGGTCCACGCTGATGTTGAGGGCAAGGCCGTGGCTGGTGACCCAGCCGCCCGATGGCCCACCGGGCCGGCTCACCCGCACGCCGATGGCGGCGATCTTATCGCGGCCCACCCAGACGCCGGTGAGGCCCTCCTCCCTCCCCGCCTCGATGCCGCAGGCAGCCAGCGTGCGGATGACGACCTCCTCCAGGGCACGAACGTAGGCCTGGACACCGCGGATCCGGTCTTCCAAGCCGATGATCGGATAGGCTACGAGCTGGCCGGGGCCGTGGAAGGTGATATCGCCGCCGCGGTCCACCGTCAGCAACGGCGCGCCCAGCATCTCCCGGGGCACCAAGAGGCCTTCTCGTGAGGCACGATGACCGGTTGTGTACACCGGGGGGTGCTCCAGCAGGAGGAGCGTGTCCTCGGTCTCAGCGCGGGCGCGGCGGAGCGCAAGGTCGCGCTGAAGGGCCCAGGCCTGCTGGTATTCCACTCGGCCGAGCCAGAAGGCGCGGCAGGGGGGACGCGATACGCTCATGCGAGGGGCGTGTCAGGCCCGTAGGCCTCCAGCCGCCGCACGACAGATCGCAGGAAGTCGGCGGCCTGGGCACCATCTAGGATGCGGTGATCGAAGGAGAGGCAAAGGTTGACCACGGAGCGCACGGCGATGGCATCATCGTCCAGGACGACGGGGCGTTTGGTGACGGCCTCAAGGGCGAGGATGGCGGCCTGGCCCTGGTTGATGATGGGCATGCTGATGATGGAGCCGAACCAGCCCGTGTTGTCGACGGTGAACGTGCCGCCCTGAACGTCCTCCAGTTTCAGCTTGCCGGCGCGTCCCCGCTCGGAGACGTCGTGGATGGCGCGAGCCAGGTCGGCGACGCTGAGACGGTCGGCATCGTGGACAACGGGGACGAGAAGGCCCTGCTCGGCGGCCACGGCGATGCCGATGTGGATGCGCCTCTTCAGGACGATCTTGTCGTCTGCCCAGGAGGCGTTGAGCGGCGGGTGCTCGCGCAGTCCCTGGGCGGCGGCGGCCACAACGAACGGCAGGTAGGTGAGATCCACGCCTTCGCGCTGCCGGAAGGCCTCCCGCTGGGCCTGGCGCAGGCGAGCGAGGCCGGTCACATTACCCTCCATCACCAGCCAGGCGTGGGGCGCGCTGAACTTGGACGCGGCCATGCGCTGGGCGATGGTGCGACGGATGGCTGTGAGGGGAAGCGTCTCTTCCTGCTGCTCCACCGGCCCCGCGGGCGGCGCCCCCACGGGCGCCCTCTCCCGCGCCTCAGCGAAGGTGCGAACGTCTTCCTCCAAGACGCGCCCCTGAGGACCGCTGCCTTCCAACAGCGACAGGTCGACGCCGAGCTGCTCCGCCAGCCTGCGGACGCGAGGGGTGGCGCGGCGGCGCGTTGCGGGGCCACCGGGGGCCTTGGCGGGAGGCGGGGCCTCATCCCGCTGCCGCGCCTCTTCTGGGAGCGCGACCTCCGCCGGGGCCTCGCCAGGGACCTCCTCGATGATGACCAGGGGCGCCCCTACGGCGACGACGGCACCCTCCTCCACCAGGAGCTCCTGCACGGTCCCGGAGACAGGGGATGGGATCTCCACGTTGACCTTGTCCGTGTTGACCTCGACGATGGGCTCGTACTTGTCTACGTGGTCGCCCGGCTTCTTGAGCCACCTCTCGACGGTGCCCTCGGTGACGGTCTCACCGACTTCCGGCATCGTGAGGGTAGTGGTCATGGAAGCGGGGCCTCCCTAGTAGGCGGCGAGGTCTCGGATCGCTTTGGCGATCTTCTCCGGGTTGGGGAGGACGTACTCCTCAAGCACACCGGCGAATGGCGAGATGGGCACGTCCGGCGAGGCCAGCCGCGTCACCGGGCCGTCGAGGGAGTCGAACGCCTCTTCGGCGATGATAGCCGCAACCTCGGCGCCGAAGCCACCGGTGAGGTTGTCTTCGTAGACGACGAGCGCCTTGCCGGTCTTCTCCACGGACTTGAGGACGGTGTGCTTGTCCAGGGGTGAGATGGTGCGCAGGTCGATCACCTCCACGCTGAGGCCGTCCTCCGCCTGCACGGTCTCGGCGGCCTTGAGGGAGTGGTGGAGCATCATTCCGTAGGTCACAATGGTGATGTCGTCGCCCTCACGCTTCACATCCGCCTCGCCAATGGGCACAAGGTAGTCCTCTTCGGGGACGTCCTGCCGGTAGAGGCGATAGGCCCGCTTGTGCTCTAGGAAGATGACTGGGTCCGGGTCGCGGATGGCCGACTTGAGGAGGCCCTTGGCATCGTAAGGTGTGGCGACGCACACGACCTTGAGGCCGGGGACGTGGCCGTAGACCGCCTCCACGCTCTGCGAGTGGTAAGGGCCGCCGTGGATACCACCGCCGTAAGGGGCGCGCACGGTGATGGGGCAGCCCCACCCACCGTTGGAGCGGTAGCGGAGGCGGGCGGCTTCGTTGACCAACTGATCCATCGCGGGGTGGATGAAGTCAGCGAACTGGATCTCGGCGATGGGCAGAACGCCGTTGAGGGAGGCGCCGATGGCCACGCCGACGATGGCGGACTCGGCCAGAGGCGTGTCGATGCAGCGGTCCGGGCCGAACTCATCGATGAAGCCCTGCGTGGCGCGGAACACCCCGCCTTCCCCAACATCTTCACCCATGACAATGATGCGGGGATCGGACCGCATCTCGTCCTCCATGGCGTCGTGGACGGCCTCTATCATCGTCTTCTCAGCCATCGCTGCCTCCTCTCCTCCTCCACGAATGTCTCTATACGCCAGGGCTAAGGAAGGGCCTCACGCTATCTCCGCTCCTCACCGGCGAAGACGTGGTCGAGCGCGGTGTGGGGGTCCGGCGGCGGCGCTTTCTCGGCGTACTCGGTGGCGGCATCGACCTCCTCCGCCACCGTCTTGGCCAGCTCGTCCCGGGTCTCGGCGTCGAGCAGGCCACGCTCCTCCAGGTAGGCCTGGAACCGGGTGATCGGGTCCTTGCTGGCCCACTTCTCAACCTCCTCCCGGGACCGGTAGCGGCGGTCGTCATCGTCGCTCGTGTGGGGGACGAGGCGGTAAGTCTTGGCCTCGATGAAGGTGGGGCCGTCGCCGCGGCGGGCCCTGTCCACCGCCTCCCTGGCGGCGCGGTAGACCGCCAGTACATCGTTGCCATCCACCGTCACGCCAGGGAAGCCGTAGCCGTCGGCGCGCACGGCGACGTTCTCAACGGCGCTCTGTTTGCTCCAATGGACGGAGATGGCGTACTCGTTGTGCTCGCAGACGAAGACGACGGGCAGCTTGTGGATGCCCGCGAAGTTCATCCCCTCGTGGCAGTCGCCCTTGGAGGTGGCGCCATCGCCGAACCAGACCATCGACACCTCGTCCAGGCCGCGGAGTTTGCTGGCGAAGGCGGTGCCCACGGCATGCAGGATCTGAGTACCAACCGGAGCCGAACCGGAGACGATGCGCAGCTTGGGGTCGCTGAAATGGGAGGGCATGTTGCGGCCCCCGGAGCTGACGTTCTCGCCGCGGGCCAGGAACTCGAGCATGAGATCGCGGGCGGTCTGGCCCGCGACGATAGCGACACCGGCGTCACGGTAGTACGGGACGACCCAGTCCTTGCCGTGCTCCAGGGCATACGCGGTACCGACCTGTGAAGCTTCTTGTCCCTCGCCGCTGACAGCGAAGGGCGCCTTGCCCATCCGATTCAGCACCCGCTGCCGCTGGCCGATGGCGCGGGCCAGCATCATCTTGTACAACATGTCGAGGAGCTGATCCCCGGTGAGGCCCAGCTCACTTGGCGATTCCCTAACGGACACCACTTCCATCCCCTCCTTCACCAGTAGATGCTGATGCCTGCCGATAGCTGCGCCGCCTCCCCCAATACCTCGCTGAGGCTGGGGTGCGGGTGGAGGTTCGATCCCATCTCCCAGGTGGAGACGTTGAGGAAGCGGGCCAGCGCCGCCTCCGCGATCAGCTCTCCCGCCTGGTGGCCCAGGATGTGAACGCCCAGGATATCTCCGGAGTCGTCATCGTAGACGAGCTTGACGAAGCCGTCGGTCTCGTCCTGGATGAGGGCCGTGGCGTTGTTGCGGTAGGAGAACCGCCTGGTCTTGACGTTGTTCCCTCGCTCCTTGGCCTGCTCTTCGGTGAGGCCGACGGCGGCCACGTGAGGACGGGTGTAAGTGACGCGGGGCACGCGGTTGTAGTCCAGGCGCTCCGTCTCCTTGCCCGCGATTGTTTCGGCGGCCAGGTAGCCCTCAACGGCGGCCACGTGGGCCAGTTGCAGGCCTCCGATGAGATCGCCCACAGCGAAGACGTTGGGCTCGCCGGTGCGGTAGCTGTCGTCCACCTGCACGTAGCCCTTCTCCACATGGACGTTTGTGTTCTCCAAGCCCAGGCCGTCAGT
>CAYFYG010000338.1:0-2586 GCA_964347225.1 uncultured Dehalococcoidia bacterium
CTGGTGCGGAGCGTCCTCGCCGTCCTGGGCGACGAGCTGTACGTGAACGACGAGAAGTATGTGGACATGGCCACTGCCGTCAGCTCCAGCGGGCCCGCCTACGTCTTCCTGGTGATGGAGGCGCTAATCGACGGTGCTGTCCACATCGGCCTCCGCCGCGACCTCGCCCAGCGCATGGTCACCCAGACCATCCTCGGCTCTGCCCGATATGCCCAGGCCACCGGCAAGCACCCGGCCGACCTCCGCAACCAGGTCACGTCCCCTGCTGGCACCACTACCGAGGGCCTCCTGGCCCTAGAGAAGGCAGGCCTCCGCCGAGCCTTCATGGAGGCCATCCGCGCCGCCTACGAGAAAGCACAGCGACTGGGAGGATAACCGATCGAAATCGCAGCCCGCTTCATCCAGATCCTGGCCTACATTCTGATGGCCGCAATCTTCATACGCATCATCCTCTCCTGGGTCGGCATGGACCCCCGCAACCCCGTGGTCATCTTCCTACACGACATCACGGAGCCCATCCTTGCCCCCATCCGCCAGTACATGCCCCGCCTGGGCATGCTGGACCTTTCACCAATGGTGGCCATCATCCTCCTCAGCCTCATCGCGCGGTTCGTGACCAGACTGCTCTATTAGGCGCACAGGCGTGCCACCCGGCCCTTGTTGGCTCCGGCCCCTCGTGCTATCATGCCGAAGGCCCACGGTGACGGGAGGTATCGCATGAGCGACGCCGGCAACGGCCAGCAGGAGCGCCTCAAAGCCCTGGAGCTGGCTATCGGCCAGATCGAGAAGCAATTCGGCCGCGGCGCCATCATGCGCCTGGGCGAGGCCTCCGCCCACTTGGCGGTCGAAGTTATCCCCACAGGCTCCCTCGGCCTAGACCTCGCCCTGGGCGTTGGCGGGATCCCCCACGGCCGCATCACTGAGATCTTCGGGCCGGAAATGACCGGCAAGTCCACTCTGGCCCAACACATCGTCGCCCAGGCCCAGCACCTGGGCGGCCAGGCTGCCTACGTCGACGTCGAGCATGCCCTGGACCCCACCTTCGCCTCCTCCTTGGGCATCAGCATCGAGGACCTCCTCATCTCCCAGCCCGACACCGGCGAGCAGGCCCTGGAGATCTGCGAGGCACTGGTACGCTCCAACGCCATCGACGTCATCGTCGTCGACAGCGTGGCCGCCCTCGTACCCCGCGCCGAGATCGAGGGTGAGATGGGGGACTCCCTGCCTGGCCTCCAGGCCCGCCTTATGTCCCAAGCCCTCCGCAAGCTCACCGCTGCCGTCTCCCGCTCCCGCACCGCTCTCATATTCATCAACCAGATTCGGGAGAAGATCGGAATCGTCTTCGGCAATCCGGAGGTGACCCATGGCGGCCGCGCTCTCAAGTTCTACAGCTCGGTACGCATAGACCTGCGCCGCGTGGAGACTCTGAAGGCGGGCGGCCTCATCATCGGCAGCCGCGTCCGGGCCAAGGTCGTCAAGAACAAGCTGGCTCCTCCCTTCCGCAGCGCGGAATTCGATATCATCTTCCACGGCCCCCGCGTCGGCATAAGCCGCGAAGGAGACGTCCTGGATCTGGCCGTGGACTCCGGCATCGCCAAGAAGCAGGGCTCCTTCTTCTCCTTCGAGGAGCAGCGGCTGGGCCAGGGCCGCGAGCAGGCGAAGGCCCATCTCCGGGAGAACCCCCAGCTCCTTCAGCAGATGGAGAACCTCATCCGCGCCGGTGCCGCTTCCCCCTCCTCCGTCCCCGCCGACAGGCCGGCTCCCTCCCAGTAGCCGCTACCCTCCTTCCCCACCTCACCCCCATGCTATCATCATACCCAGAGCCCAGATCGTGAACCGTACCCAGCGCAACCTCTGGAGCGCCTTCCTCGGCGAGGCTAAAGCCAACCGCCTGTACGTGGCATACGCTCTCAAGGCCCTGGAAGAAGGCCACCCGGAAGTGGCCCAGGTATTCATGGAAGCCGCTGGCGCCGAGACGATCCACGCCCTCAGCCACCTCAAGGCCATGGACGAGGTCAAGTCCAGCCTCGACAACCTGAAGGCCGTCACCGAGGGCGAGGCCTACGAGTTCGAGACGATGTACCCCCGTATGATCGCCGACGCCCTCAACGACGCACGCCAGGACGCCGCCGACAGCTTCCGTCAGGCCCTGGAAGGCGAGAAGCACCACCTGGCGATCTTCCTCAAGGCCCTGGCCGAACTGGAACGAAAGACCGGGCGCAAGGCGCCTCCCCTGAAGCGGCCGACGCCCCCACCCCCCACACCCAGCCAGCCACCACCAGCCGCCGAGAAGATCACCGAGGTTGACACCGAGAAGGGCCGCATCGCCGCCTTGACGCGCATCCGCGAGGTGGTCTTCGGCATGCAGGACGGCCTCCTCACTACTGCTACCCTCGGCGCCGCCGTCGCCGGCGCCACGGACTCCAGCCGCACCGTCATCATCGCAGGCGTGGCCGGCGCCCTCGGCGGCATGATGTCGATGTCCTCCGGCGTCTTCCTGGGCGCTCGCGCCGAGCGCGAGGTCCAAGAAGCGGAGCTGACCCGGGAGGCGCGCGAGATCGAGTTCAAGCCGGAAGAGGAACTGGC
>CAYFYG010000339.1:0-11294 GCA_964347225.1 uncultured Dehalococcoidia bacterium
CGGCGTGCGGCGCGAAACTTGGCCACCTCCTCGAAAAAGTCGTTGTGGCAGTTGAAGAAGAACGACAGCCTGGGCGCGAACTCGTCGATGCCCAGGCCCCGGTCCAGTGTCCACCGCACGTACTCAAGGCCGTCGGCCAGCGTGAAAGCCAGTTCCTGCACCGCTGTCGCCCCCGCCTCGCGGATGTGGTAGCCGGAGATGCTGACGGTGTTCCATTTGGGCATCTCCCGCGTCCCAAACTCGATCGTGTCCACCACCAGACGCATGGAGGGCTCCGGCGGAAAGATGTACTCCTTCTCGGCGATGAACTCCTTGAGGATGTCGTTCTGGATGGTGCCGCCCAGCTTGCGACGGGCGATGCCCCGCTTCTCCGCCGCCGCTATGTACATCGCCCAGATGACCGCGGCGGGCGAGTTGATGGTCATGGAGGTGGTGATCTCAGCCAGGGGAATGCCGTCCAGCAGCGTCTCCATATCGGCCAGGGAAGAGACGGCCACGCCGCACTTGCCGAATTCGCCCTCCGCCTCCGGCGCGTCCGTGTCGTAGCCCATCAGCGTCGGCAGGTCGAAGGCGATCGACAGCCCTGTCTGCCCCTGCGAGAGCAGGTACTTGAAGCGGGCGTTCGTCTCCTCCACGCTCCCGAAGCCGGCGAACATCCGCATCGTCCAAGGCCTGCCCCGGTAGCCCGTGGCGTGGATGCCGCGAGTGTACGGGTATTCGCCCGGCATGCCTAGGTCACGTTCGTACTCCAGCTCGCCCAGATCTGTGGGGTCATAGACCCGGCGTATCCGTCGGCCCGAGGTGGTCATGAAGGGGCCCGCACGCTCGCTGTCTCCGGAGCGCTCGTTCCACCGCGTCCGCTTCTCGTTGAGCCGCTTCAGCTCGTCGCGGTCATACATGGCGCAAACCTAGGCCAAGCATACCACAAGGCGTCACACGTGGCCGGTGCTACGACCAAGTTTCACCGCCGATGGGCGGTACTTGTCCCCTTCCCCTTGACGTTTGTGGTAGAATCATTCACGCGTCTTAGCATCTTATTCGGAGCGTGAGCTATGGTCGTCGAACCGTTTGATAACTATCTGGATCTGGTGGAGGCCGCCCGTGCTCTGGGCATCCACCCTCAGAGCCTGCGTCGTCTCATCAAGCAGAAGAAGGTCCCCGCCATCTTGTTCGCCGGCAAGTACCTCATCGAGCGCGACAAGCTCGAGATGTTCAAGTCGAACTACGACCCCCGTCCCGGCCGTAAGGCCATCCGTCGTCTCCTATAGCCTCTCCCTCTGCCTTAGGTCTGGGTCGGTGACACCGGCGGTGGCTCGATCTCGATGTTCGGGTCGTCGATGTCGCTGAACTCGATGAACCACTCCTCGCTGATCGGCCTGCCTTCTTCGTCCCTGTCCGAAGCCGTTATCTGGAGGCGCACGGGCCAGCCGTCGTTCCGCTCCAGCCACACGTCCATGTCGAACTCGATGGGTAGCCCCTCTTCGCCACTGCTCCCCAGCAGCTCAGGCAGCTCCTTCAGATCCGCCTCGCTCAGCCGGTAGTGAACCGTCTCGATGCCGTTGACCACGTCCGCCTCTCCGGTTACCGCACCCAGGGACGGTGCCAGCTCTTCCACCATGTCCGCACACAGCGAGGCAAGCGCGGGCAGCACGTTGTTGCTCGGTGGTTCCTGCTCCTGCCAGGTGGCGCCCACCCGTATCCAGCTCTTGTCGCCGATCGTGCGCAGCTCAAGCTCCTCTCCCCCGGAACGGACCAACGTCTCGCTCCGGTCGGGGGCCACAAATGCACCCTCCCACTGCGAATCCCGGAAAAGCTCTCTGATCCCCTCGGTGATGCTGCTCAGGGGGTTGGGGGTGACATCATCCGGCGGCTCAGTCTCCTCAGGCAGATCCCGCTTGATCTCAAAGACGTAACGGTAGCTCTGGATGTCGTCGATGGCATCGCAGGAGGTCTGCACTGTGAGCGGGCTGGGCGGCACGGTGCCGCCAACGTCCCCTGGGCCGCTGGTGGAATCGCCTCCGCCGCACGCCCACAAGGCCAGTGCCGCCAGCGCGGGAATTAGCGTCCGAAATACGGGTCGCAAGTCTATGCCCACCGTAGCCAAGCCAGTCTAGCACCCCAGACGCAGGCGGTCAAAGAACCGCTGCGGATCGACCCACTCTTGGGCAGATGGGTGTTGGTCACAATTCGCCGATTGGAGGATAATGTACGCTGGAGGGCCGGAAAGCCAGCAAGGAGGTCTGATATGGGGTGCAAGGAAGACCTTGAGGCCTACCTGCGGGAGAACAAGGTGCCGTTTCAGGTTCAGCACCACGCTGTAGCCTACACCGCTCAGGAGGTTGCCGCATCGGAGCACGTGCCGGGCCGCATGCTGGCCAAGGTGGTGATGCTGATGTTGGACGGGAAGCTCTGCATGTTCGTGCTGCCGGCGCCGGCGAGGGTGGACCTAGAGAAGGCCGCTGCCGTCCTCAGTGCTAAGGAAGCGCGTCTCGCCCGCGAGGATGAGTTCGCCGATCGCTTCCTCGACTGCGAGGTGGGGGCCATGCCTCCCTTCGGCAACATCTACGCTGTCCCCCTTTACGTGGACAAGTCCCTTGCCGAGGACGAGACTATCGTGTTCGAGGCGGGGACCCACACCGACACGATGAGCATGAAGTACGCGGACTTCGAACGGCTGGCCAACCCCACCGTGGCGGAGTTCGCGCGTCACATGTAGGCGGGCACCTCCCCCTCACAAGTCAGACGGTGCGCTCGGCGCGGCGGCCCTGAATATATTCGATGCTCTTCCGGTACCAGTGCTCGTCGATGCGGCGGCTGGCCATGAGGTAGTTGAGCATCGTCTCCAGGCCGAGGATCGAGATGAGGTTGTACCCGTGGCGCCGGAGCCGCTCCTCGGCCCCTTCCTGGCGATCCAGGAGCACCACCACGTCCTTGACCTTGAGCCCGGCCTCGATTCGCAGGAACGTGGCCGTCTCGATAACGTTGCCGCCGCTCGTGATGAGATCGTCCACCAAGAGGACGGTCTCGCCGTGCTCGTACTTACCCTCCACAAAGGCTCGGGCGCCGTTCCGCTCCTTGGCCGGATGGATGTAGACCAGAGGGACCTTGCTCGCCAGTGAGTAAGAGAGGCCTAGGTGCAGCCCTCCGAAGGGGATGCCGGTGACGCGCTGGAAGGGCTGTACTCTCGGATGCAGCATCCGCTGCATCGTCTGCACGTCGTTGTGAATGACGCGCCCGGCGCGCTGCAGTGCGCGCGGGTTGCTTATGAGAAGGCGCTGATTAACGTAGACCGGTGAGTGATGCGTCGTGCGGCCCACGCTGAAGTCCCCGAACCGGACCGCGCCCAGGTCCCACAGCGCCTTGGCTAGCCACAGATTACCGGTATCGCGAAGGGACTGGGGCATATTCGCTGGCGAACGAAGAAAGAGACCCCCACAGGAGCGGACAGGCCTGCTACTGGTCGTTGAGTTAGCGCGACGATAACATCCACCATTCGGACTGTCAAGATAGGGATGGAAGACGTCGCCTGCGCTCCGCCCGCCAGAATCGCGCGATCTCGCGGTTCACCGTGTCCTTCGGCACCCGTCCCGCAAGCGCCGTCAGCAGGTTCTCCGCTGCCAGCATCGCCATGCGGCTGCGGGTAGCCACGCTCGCGCTCGCGATGTGGGGCACGACCACCACGTTGTCAAGCGCCAGAAGTGGGTCGTCCTCGGACATCGGTTCCGGGTCTGTCACGTCCAGGGCGGCGCCTGCGATGCGGCCGGATTTCAGCGCCTCGTACAGCGCCTCCTGGTCGACCAGGGGGCCGCGGCCCGTGTTGATCAGGATCGCGCTCTCCCTCATCAGGTCTAACTGCCGTTTCCCGATGAGTCCGCGCGTTTCCGGCGTCAGCGCTGCGTGCAGCGTCACGAAGTCCGACTGCCGCAGGAGATCCTCCAGGGGCACGAAGGTAAGCCGGTAGCGCCGCTCCAGCGCCGCCTTGCGGGCGCGGTCGTGGTATATGATCCGCATGCCGAAGCCGCGGGCCCGCTTGGCCACCTCTGCCCCCACTCCGCCCAGCCCCACAATCCCCAGCGTCGCCCCGAACACGTCGCGACCCAGCAGAGTAGACGGGCCCCAGGTCTTCCAGCGGCCCGCGCGCACGTAGCGCTCCGCCTCCGTTATGCGACGGGCCACCGCCAGCATCAGTGCGAACGTGAAGTCCGCCACCGTCTCACTGAGGACGCCTGGCGTGCGTGTCACGAGCACGCTGCGACGGCTGGCCGCCGCGATGTCAACGTTGTCGAAGCCGGTCGCCATGTTGCTCACCACTGCTAGGTGCGGAGCGCCCTTCAGCAGTTGCTCGTCCACGCGCTCGGTGAGGAGGGTGACGAGGCCGTGGCAGCGGGCCGATCGTCGCAGGAGCTCCGCGCGAGGCGGCGGCAGTTCCTCCTCCCATACCTGCAGATCCGTGTGCTGGGCTAGCAGGTCGAGAGCGCCGCCGGGCAGGCGGCGCGCTACAAACACGATTGGCTTGGCCACGTCCCTAGCTGCTAGCCGCCGGGCGGCGCTGATCTGGCTTTCCTCGACCACGGCCTTCCTCTCCTTCGAAATGATACCCGCGGTGCCGCGCCTGTCAACAATCGCCGTCGGATGTTGGAATTGCGCCCGCCGGGTGGTATTGTGGAGTAATTCGTGTTACAATCACGACAATTCCACCGACGAGGGAGGTCGATTTGAATGCCCGACAACGACCCGCAAGAGCCTTTCGCCCGCATCACCGTAACCGAGGGCAGGGAGATGATGAGCCGCGACGACGTGGCCGTCATTGACGTGCGGGAGTCGCCCGAGTACAATGCGGGCCATGTACCTGACGCTAAGCTGATCCCCGTGGCCTCCATCTTCGCTCGTAGGGATGAGCTGCCGCGCGACAAGGATATCCTCTTCGTTTGCGCGGTCGGTCAGCGTAGCGCTCTGGCTTGTGAAATGGCGGCCGCTGCCGGCCTCACTCGCCTGTTCAACCTGGAGGGCGGCACCGAAGCCTGGATCAAGGCTGGTTACCCTGTGGTAAAGTAGTGCGGGAGAGCGAAGCTCTCCCTGTACTCAGGAGGGCGATGGCATGACGCGACCCTTCGCTATCGTTGCTGACACCGGCCACAACCTTCCAGACCCCATCCTTCACGGTCTCGACCTCCAGGAAGTCCCGTTCACCATCAACTTCGGCGTGCGGGGGAGCGTCGACGACGGTGTCCTGGAGCTGGAGGAGTTCGCTGGCCTGCTCGATCGTTACGAGAAGGGTGCGGGCTATCCCACCACCGCCGCCCCGTCTCCGGGCCGCTTTGCGGAGGCCTTCCGCCGCTGTATCGCCGCTGGCCACTCTCGCATCCTCGCTATCACTATATCCTCTGGCCTCAGCAAGACGTACGAGACGGCCCTCCAGGGTGCTCACATGGTGCGCGAGGAGCACCCCGACGCGGAGATCGAAGTGGCTGACTCCCAGGCCGGTACCATGGCAGAGGGCTTCCTGGTCTTGGAGGCCGCCCAGGCGCGGGACAAGGGCCTGAGCCTCCACCACGCCAAACAGATGGTGGAAGAGCTCAGCACCCGCCTCCGCTTCCTGGGCACCTTCGAGACCACCAAGTACCTTGTCAAGAGCGGCCGCGTGCGCTCCATCCAGCACCTGCTCAGTTCCATCCTCAGCGTTCGGCCTGTCATCACCCTCCGCGGCGGCGCCATCGTCCTCTTTGACCGCATGCGCGGCCGCATGGACAAGGCGATAGAGTGCATCGCCCAGGAAGTACGGAGAACGCGCAACCTGGGCCGCATATCCGTCATCGAGGGGATAGCGCCGGACCTCAAAGACGCGCTCATCCAGCAGCTCATGCGGGTCGTCAACGTCACTCGTGACCAGATCGTGGAGTCAAAGATCGGGCCGGCCTTCCTGGTGCACACCGGCAAGCGGGCCGTGGGTGTGGTGTGGGAGGAGAAGGGTTGAGGTGCCCCGCCTGCTCCTGTTCGACATAGATAACACCCTCCTCTGGAGTGGCGGTGCTGGCGCCCTGGCCATGGGCCTCGCCTTCCGAGACATGTTCGGTATCCATGATGGCTTTAGGAGCGTGGAGTTCAGCGGCCGCACCGATCGCTACATCCTCGCTGAGGCCCTGCGCCAGCACGGCATCGCCGGCGACTACACTCAGCACGAAGCCGCCTTCCGGCAGAGTTACTACGCCCACCTGCCACAGACGTTGCGTGAGTGCCAGGGCAGATTGATGCCCGGCTTCCCCATGTTGCTCGAAGACCTCAGCCGCCGCCCCGAGGTCCGCCTTGGCCTCGCCACCGGCAACTTCAGCCGCTCCGCCCACCTCAAGCTGGCTCACTACGGCATCGACCGCTACTTCAGCGACGGCGCCTTCGGCGAGGAGAGCGAGGATCGATCCGTCATCGTCCGCCGGGCGTTGGAGCGGCTCGGTGAGGGGCTGTCCCCGGCGGAGGCGATGGTCATCGGCGATACCCCCCACGATGTTTCCTCCGCCAGGGCCTGCGGTGCCATCGCCGTCGGCGTCGCTACCGGCCGCAACACCATTGATGAGCTGCGCCACTGCGGCGCCGATCCCGTGTTTGAGGACTTCTCGGACTGGAGGCGCGCCGCCGCTACCCTGACCGGCGAGGCCTGATCTCCTCGCCGTAGAACCGCTCGATGGCGGCGTTCACCGCCCGGATGGAAAACGTCCCGTTCTTCATGAGGCTGGCTAGGAACGCCTCCCGCTTGCCTATCTCCTGGCGCATCGCCTCGGTGGACAGGCCGCACCATCGCGCGAACGCCTGCTGCTCCTCCTCGCCTTCCAGGACGGTGAAGCTGTCTCCGTCCGCGTGCCACTGGGCCAGCTTGCGGCGGGTGAAGCCGCCCTCTCCGTCCGGCTGGACAAACGCCACCTCGCGCACGCGGCGGCGGACTGAGTGGGCCCCGGCGGGCCCAGGGCTCAACTGCAGTGGCACAACGAACGTGAGCTTGGCGATGTGGTCTTGCGGTATGCCGATCTCCCCCTGCAGAATTGCCAGCACCTCGTCCACCGTGTCCGCGTGCATCGTCGTCGCCAGCGAGTATCCCTCCGCCATCAGTTCGAAGACGCGCCGTGCATACGCGTCCCAGGTGTACACCGGCAGGTCCTCGCTCATCTCGTTCACCAGGATGTACGTGGGATGGGCGTCCGTCTGCGGCGGCAGACTGAACCTCTCGCCGATGCCGCGTGTGAAGTAGGCCACCGTTTCCGGAGACGTGAGTGACAGGAGGGCGGTCAGGGTTGCCGTCTTCCCGGCCGAGGGCGGCTCCGCCGCGACGATGAGCGATGCACCGCGCTCCATCGCCAGCCAGAACATCGCCGCCAGGCGGGGCGGCATGTTCCCCGCTTGCAGCACCTCCACCAGGGACAGCGGCACCGGCGGCTCCCAGTGCCACCCCCACCAGCTCACCGGCTGATTGACCGCCCGCATGACAATAACGATGATAGCGCATCGGCTCACCGCGGAACACGTGCTACAATATCCGCCATGTCCGGCACCATGCCGGCTATCATCGGGGCGGACGCGCAGCGGGCGCGTGGCCCGGTCGATCACCGATTCCCGCTAGTCAGAGTTCATTCCGAGCCCGGCGGCTCGGGGCGGAGGTACTGTTGATGGCAACAGAATCGGCGAAGCAGTCAATCGATATGCGGGGCAAGAAGATCACTACCTTCATCCTCTACCATGCCGCCATGATGCTCAGGCAGATGAATGAGGGGGACGTCCTGGAGATTGTCGCCGAACCCTTCGAGCCTATAGGGAGCGACATCCGAGCGTGGTGCCGTATGACCGGGCACAAACTGCTCGATTTCGAGAAGTCGCCTGGCCAGGAAAGATACTTCGTCGAAAAAGCGCCCCCCAGCCGGGAGCAGCACAAGCTGGCGCTCGTTATCTCAGATGCCGGACTGGAGGAGCTTATCTCGCCCCTTGGCTTCGCCCTCGGGGCCGCCCTCGCCGGCACCGACGTGCACATCTATTTCCAGGGGCCCGCTGTGAAGGTTCTGAAGAACGGTTTCAAAGAGACGCTTCGCGGCATCGCTCGGCCCTTCAGCCGTTTCGCTCGCAAGGGCCTCGCCGATATAGGGCATCTCCCGCCCCAGGACAAGTTGAGGCAGCTCAGGGAGCTTGGTGCCTCGTTCTATGTCTGCGGCCCGTCGATGGAGCACTTCGGCGTCAAGAAAGACGAGCTGATCTTCGACGATGCCATCGTGTCGGAGTACCTCACCTTCCTGGAGGTGATGGACGCCGCCGACATTCACATCTTCCTTCAGTGAGGTCGCGCCCTCAGTTCATCGGCCCCAGCGCCCGCCAGCGATGTGCCCGCGCCGCGTCCACCTTCGGCGTCAGGTCCCGGATGGTGTCCGACAGCGTGTCCAGCTCCATCTCCAGTCGCCGCCGCACCGAAAGCTCCTCCAGCAGCCGCTGCTTGGTCCACAGGCTAACCGCTAGACGCGACGCCACGAAGTCGGCCAGCTCGCTCGGGCCTGAGGGCATGCCGATCTGGCGCGACCACTGGTTCGACACCGCCAGAAACAGCCGATAGTACTCCGCGAACAGGGCCGCCACGCTGCTCGCCAGGTCGCTTGCCGCCTCGCCCTCTCCCTCCCTCGATTCTAGCGCCTCCACCTCGCCCACCATGTATGGGCTCTCCCTCACCCTGCGCGACACGCGAAACCGCTGCTGCCCCTGGCAGACCAGGTTCATGCGGCCTTCATTCAGATGCTGGACGCGTACGATGCCCGCCGTTGTCCCCACGTCGAACGGCTCCGCCGCTTCTCCCACCTCGCTCCCGGAGCGGATCAGCAGCACTCCGAACTGCGAGTCCTTCTCCAGGCACCAGCCGATCATCTGCTTGTAGCGCTCCTCGAAGATGTGCAGGGCCAGCGTCGCCCCGGGGAAAAGGACGGAGTTGAGAGGGAACAGCGGCAGCTCCATCCGTCGCTCCTACGGGAACCCCTGCAACCGGCCCAGGATCCAGCGGGCCCGCTTCTCGTCCTCGCGCAGCACGTACACCTCGAAGCTGGCCGGAAGCGACGGCGCCACTCCGAAGGGCGTTAGGGGGTCAAGGCTCTTGATGTAGGCCATAACGCCGTCCTGTTCCAGGGCGTCCTTCCACACGTTGGCTTCCACCTCATCGTGGGCGACAGCGATCTTCACCATGCGATGGGACTTCTCGGTGGCCATAGCGAAATTGGGGCGACAACCTAGTTTAGCACAAGGGGGAAGGGGCCTGGCCTAAGGGTTGGCGGCGCTTGCCGTTACCGGCGCCATCGCCTGCCCCTCGCCGAACAGCGCCGTCACCGCGCCGCCGTCGTAGTACAGGGGGACGTAGAGCATCCCCGGCTGCACCACCTCCGTGACGTGGGCGCGCATCGTGAGCTGGCCGCCGTTGGCCCTCAGCGTCACCTCTTGCCCCGCGACGATGCCCAAGCCTTGCGCGTCCGCCGGGTTCACCTCGGCGAACTCCTCACGGTGCAGCTTGTCCGCCTCCGGCGAGTGGATAGCCGCGCCCTCGTAGCTCGTGTACAAGCTGCGACCAGTTGTCAGCACTAGGCCGTCGCCATCCGGTCCGCCAACGCTGGGCACGGCCTGCAGATCCGCCCTCTGCGGCCCTAGGCCGTCCATCGCCTGCTGCGCCCCCGAGTCCATCTCCACATACGTGGCGGCCCCGTACAGCGGCACCACCTGCGCCATCTCGTCCATGATCTCCGACGGACTCGCGTAGTTCACGCGCAGCTCCCCCACCTTGAGACGGCTGGCCAGCCGTGTCCCCAACTCGCCCAAAATGCGCCAGGCCGGCTGCGCCTCCCCCTCCGGCGCTGTGGCCGCGTGCATCCGCAGGACCCGCCGGTCCGCGCTCGTGACTGTGCCCTCCTTGCCGTACGCCCCCACGTCCGGCAGCACGACGTGCGCCGCCCGCGCCGTGTCCGTGGGCAGGCTGTCGATGACCCCCAGGAACTCCAACGACGATAGGCGGTCCCGCAGGCTCGTCTTCGCCGCAGCGAATAACAGCGGATTGTCGTTCAGCACCACCAGCGCCTTCAGCCGGCCGTCGCTCAGCATCTCCTCGAACGTCAGGCCCGCAGCCGCGACCGGTGCTCCCCAGCTCTCCTCCAGCGCCTTCCTCGACGCCTCGTCCCCCGCGGCCTGGTAGCCGGGCAACTGCTCGCCGACCCCTACGTCCCGCATGCCCCACAC
This sequence comes from uncultured Dehalococcoidia bacterium, assembly GCA_964347225.1. Classification (GTDB taxonomy): domain Bacteria; phylum Chloroflexota; class Dehalococcoidia; order SM23-28-2; family RBG-16-64-32; genus DAOUMF01. The sequence goes on from CAYFYG010000339.1 coordinate 10,237, forward strand.
GTTCGCCTCCTGCGGCAGCACCAGCAGCGACTGCGCCGCCTCCTCACCTAGCCCTGCCACCGCCACGTTCGCCGCGGCCGCCGTCAGTGCCCCTGCCGTTTCGGCCCCCAGGTGCGGCAGCGCCAGCACCACCGACAGCGGTCGCCGCGCCTCGTCCTCCTTCGCCGCCGTCACGATGTCCACCGCTCCCGGCAGGTCCTCCGCCACCTGCGGCGACAGTCCGGCGCTGTCGCCTTTCCCCTGCAGCGCCTCGGCCAGCGCGGCGACCACAGCCGCCTCCTCGCCCGGACGCGGCCGCAGCCACACGTCCGCGAAGTCGCACAGCTCGCCCCGACGCCCGCTCACCACCACCAGCCGGGCGCCGTTGTTCACCACGGCGTCCTTGCAGCGCAGGCACGCCACGTTGTGGCTCGACTCCAGGTCCTCGGCGATGACCAGCAGCGTCTTCGAGTCCGCCAGACGCGTCATGTCCGCTGGCAGCACCTCGCTCCCGAACGCCTGCCGCAGCGAGCCGCAGGCGGCGCGCGCGACCGGCCCCGCGCTCGAGTCCACGTTCCCCGTCCTCATCACCGCTCGCGCGATCTTCTGCAGCAGGTAGTTCTCCTCGTTCGTCGCCAGCGGCGACCCCAGGAACCCGATCGCCTCCGGCCCGTGCTTCTCCCGCACCTCGCTCAGCCGCGCCGCCGCCAGCTCCAGCGCCTCGTCCCACGCCGCCGCCTCCTGGCCCCCGTTCCGCCGCACGAGCGGCTGCGACAGCCGCTCCGACGGCTTCACGGCGTCGTAGTGGAACCGCCCGCGCACGCAGATCTGGTTGCCGCTCACCGGGTTCCCGGTCGTGTCCGGCCTCACGATGACGCCGCGGCCCTTGCGCGTGCCCAGGTTAATGCTGCAGCCCACGCTGCACGACGTGCACGTCGTGCCCGTCCACCGCTCCGTCTCCGTCGCCGACCACTTGTTGGGGTGCTCCATCAGCGTCGCCGTCGGGCACACGTCGATACAAGCGCCGCAGAAATCACAGTTCGATTCGTGGACCGGCCCATCCATCCCGAACGCGATAC
>CAYFYG010000340.1:0-10071 GCA_964347225.1 uncultured Dehalococcoidia bacterium
CACGCCCCCGAGAACAGCCTCGAGGGCATACGGACAGCCGCCGATCTGGGCGCTGACGGCGTCGAGATCGATGTGCAGCGCACACTCGACGGCGTCCCCATCCTCATGCACGACAGGACGCTGTGGCGCACCGCCGGCCTCTACTGCCCGGCGCGCCTCCTGCCGTACACGCTCATCCGCCGCCTCCATCTCAGGAATAGCTCCGAGCGCGTGCCGACCCTGGCGGAGGCGCTGGCCGCTCTCCCTGCCAGCCTGACGGTCGCGATCGACATCAAGCACGGGCCGGCGGCCGCCGCCACCCTAACCGAGGTCCGACGGCAGCGTCTCGAGAGCCGCACCCTGCTGTGGTCGCAGCACGCCTCCGCCGTGCGCTACGCGGCTGCGGCAGCCCCGGAGATCGAATCCTCGCTGCTGCGCGACGTGCGATGGGCCGCCGGACTGCGCCGTTTTCTCGATGACGCCGTCCGCTTCGGGGCGCGCGGCGTCTCCGCCCACTGGCAGGCGATAAGCGAGAGATTCGTGAGCGAAGCGCACAGACGCGGCCTGAGGGTGTACTCCATGAGCCGCGACGTGCAATCGATGGCGGCCAAGCTGGCCCTGGGGCTGGACGGCATCGTCACCGAGTGGCCGGAAGAGGCGAGGGCAGCCGTTAAGTCCAGCTAGTAGGTGAGCTAGGCCGGCGATGCCGTCACCCGGTTAGGGATGGTATCCAATCCGGCCCGCCCCAACTCAGGTCCCATGCGTAGCTGTTGAGCACGTGCGCCCATATCGTCCAGGCGATGAGCCGCGTCGTCCCGTAAAAGAAACCGGCACGGTAGAAGGCGATCAGCGCCGTCTCCGAAAACCTTCTTCCCAGCCAGCCCCACAGAGGGTCAGCGGCAACCACCACGGTCCGGAAGTAGTCCTTGGTGAGCACTCGCCAGTTCCAGAGGGCGATCACCCCCCAGGCAGCGTCCATGACCACACCCAGGCTGCTGTAGTATGCGCCGGCGTCGTCGTAGCGGCCGACCTGGGCCGCGTAGGCCCAGGCATTAGTGCTCACATGCTCCGTTGTGAAGGGAAAGAAGAGCATGCAGCCGAGTGAGTCGAACGTGTCCGTGATCGAATGGGCCCAGGCCCCGATCAGCACGCTCAGCCCCCAAACCCGGTTGCGCGTTATGAGGAGCGCCACCGCCGCCACTACGAGGCCGAAAAGGAGGGAGTGCGTGAAACCGGCTCCCGGCCAGCCGCGATGGAACTGCGCCGGGTCGTCGGCAGCGAGCTTGATGAAGCCAAGATCGACCCCGTACACGAACCACTTCGTGAACGTGTCCGGGGCGTAGGTGCCCACCAGTATGGGAAGAAGGCTGACGTGCCGCCCCAGGTGGCGCTGGATTACATAGGCCTCGAAATCGTGCGCAGCCCAGCTCAAAACAGGCGCCTAACCAGGGCGGGCAGAAGCCATACAGTCAGGAGAAGGAAGGCCGCCCCCTCGAGCCACAAGGCCAGCGCCTGCTTGACGAAGACACCAAGGGTGATATAGGCAACGCCGGCAGCGACGTACAGGATGAACTCGCCGTGCTTGTGCAACACGCGTCTCAGAAGAGATCGGCCGTCCCCATAGTCGCGCCGGCTTTCGCTCATCCTTGGTCCCATTCTTCAGATGCGCGATAGGCAATGATATGCGCTCCGCCGGAGTCTGTCCAGGCTTCGAGCGCCCAACGTGGATCGGTCAAGCGGCCGTAGCGTGGCGGCAGGTCGTTCCCTTGTTCGCCCACGCCGATCGCTGATATACTCTGCCTGTCCATATGACCACTACCGCCGCCCGCTACGAGACGATCATCGGGCTAGAGGTCCACGTTCAGCTGCTCACGGGCAGCAAGATGTTCTGCTCCTGCCCCCTGCCATCCTTGGACTCGGCCCCCAACGCTCACGTCTGTCCGGTCTGCCTAGGCATGCCCGGTGTTCTCCCGGTCATCAACCGGCAGGCGGTGGAGATGACCATCATGACCGGCCTGGCCCTCAACTGCGAGATACCGGAGCAGGCCAAGTTCGACCGCAAGAACTACCACTATCCGGACCTCATGAAAGGCTACCAGATCTCCGAGTACGACCTCCCCCTCTGCTGCAACGGTTGGCTGGAGATTGACGCCGACGGCCGAACGAAGCGGATCGGCATCACCCGCGTCCATTTGGAGGAGGACACCGCCAAGCTCATGCATGTCACGGACGCCAGCGGCGAGACCTATAGCCTGGTGGATGTCAACCGTTCCGGCGTACCCCTCATGGAGATCGTCTCCGAGCCGGACATACGCTCCCCTGAGGAGGCCCGTGACTACCTTGTGAAGCTCCGCCAGATCCTGCGCTACATCGGCGCCAGCCGCGCCAACATGGAAGAAGGAAACATGCGCTGCGAGCCCAACGTCAGCGTCCGCCCGCTCGCCCAGCCCGAGTTCGGAGTCAAGGTGGAGCTCAAGAACATCAACAGCTTCCGCCACGCCTACGACGGGATCAGGTTCGAGGTGCACCGCCAGATCGAGGTGCTGGACTCCGGCGGCCGCGTCGTCCACGAGACCCGCGGCTACCGCGAGGACAGCGCCAGCACCGTCTCGCAGCGGAGCAAGGAATTCGCGCACGACTACCGCTACTTCCCGGAGCCCGACCTGCCCCCCCTTGCCATCAGCCGCCAATGGGTCGACGAGATCCGCGCCCGCATGCCGGAGCTGCCGGACGACAAGCGGGCTCGCTTTCGGGCCGAATACGGGCTCTCCGATTATGACGTCTCGCTCCTCATTGAGACCCGTGCCAGAGCCGACTACTTCCAGGCAGCGGTGGCCCTGGTCCCAGAGGCCAACCGCTCGAAGCGGGCCAAGGCCGTCGCCAACTGGATCAACAGCGAGCTCGCCGGCCTGCTCAACGCTCGCAACATGGAGATCAGCGAGGTCAAGATCACCCCAGATGCCCTGTCAGAGCTCATCGACCTCCAGGAGGAGGGCACCATCAGCGGCAAGACGGCCAAGAGCGTGTTCGAGGAGATGTTTGAGTCGGGCCGCCGGCCCAAGGAGATCGTGAAGGAGGCTGGCCTCGTCCAAATCACGGCCAGCGACGAGATCGCGACGGCAGTGGACCGCGTCCTGGCGGAGCACGCCAAAGCCGGCGACGACTACCGCCGCGGCAAGGAGGAAGCGCTGAAGTTCCTGGTGGGCCAGGTCATGCGGGAGACGCGGGGCCGCGCCAATCCGGGCATCGTCCACGAACTTCTGCGGGAGAAACTCGGTGGCCACCCGTAAACATTTCCGTGAGAACGGCGTTATGAGTATAGGACTATGAGAAGCCTCCTCGACGCCGACTTTCTGAAGTGGTTCTACCCGGGGATGCACATCAAGCGATGGCTTGCTCTGATGGCCATCGGCGTGGCGATCATGACCTTCGGCCTCGCCTACATTCTGCGGGAGGCCTACATCTCCGGTTTTACCTTCCCAGGGTTCGTCTACTACCTGACGTTCCAGTTCATCCCCCGCTACGTGCGTGGCGGCATGTTCATGTTCTCCGCCGGGCTGCTGATCCTCTACTCCATCTGGAAGCTGAGCCACTCCATCGTGACCGCGGTGATGCCCAACCGCAATGGCAACGAGAGCATCGTCAGCATGATCTACAACCAGCGGGCTCTGCGTCGGGGACCCAAGGTCGTGGCAATCGGCGGCGGCACTGGCCTGTCCACCCTCCTGCGCGGGCTCAAGGAGTACACCACCAACCTCACCGCTATCGTTACCGTGGCCGACGACGGCGGCAGTTCCGGTCGCCTGCGCCGCGAGCTGGGCATCCTGCCGCCGGGTGACGTCCGCAACTGCATCGCCGCCCTAGCCGATGCCGAGCCGCTCATGACGAGCTTGTTCCAGTACCGCTTCTCGGACGGCTCGGGCCTCGCTGGGCACTCCTTCGGGAACCTGTTCATCGTCGCCATGTCCGGGGTCGTCGGCAATTTCGAAGACGCGATCCGTCAGACCAGCCGCGTGCTGGCGGTGCGCGGCCAGATCATTCCCTCCACCCTGGCCAACGTTACCCTCTGCGCCAAGACGGATGACGCCCGCACCATCCGCGGCGAGTCCAGCATCACCGAGACGAAGGCTAAGGGCCGCATCAAGGAGGTCTTCCTCCTGCCAGAGAACCCGCCAGCCTACCCGGAAACGGTGCGCGCCATTCTGGATGCGGACATTATCATCCTGGGGCCCGGAAGCCTGTACACCAGCGTGCTGCCCAACCTGCTGGTGGAAGGCGTCCGGCGGGCCTTCGTCGCCTCACCAGCCCTCAAAGTGTACGTCTGCAACGTCGCCACCCAGCCTGGCGAGACCGACGGCTTCAGCCTCTCAGACCACGTCGCCGCCATTGAGGAGCACATCGGCGGTCACTTCCTGCACCGTGTGGTGGTCAACGACAACCTAAGCGGCACACTGCCCAACGCCGACCGCTCCCAACCGGTCACACTCGACTCTCAACTGGAAAATGGGATACGATTGTTGCAGGCTGATGTGGTCAGCGAGAGGAACCGCTACCACCACGACTCCAAGAAGCTGGCCCAGACACTAATCCGCCTCTACTACGATCGCAACCAGCCGCCACCGCCCCCAGAGGCGGAGAAGGAGCTGGTCAGCGCGCTGGACAGATAGCACCAAGGAAGCTAGGGCCCGGAAGTGGAACTGACAGACTACCTCGCCGTCGGCGAGATATTCATCTCTATTGCTCTCATTGCGATCATCCTCCTGCAGGTCAAGGGAGAGGGTGTAGGTGGCCTTCAGAGCGGATCCTTCGTGCGCACCCGCCGCGGCATCGAGAAGACGCTGTTCCAGCTAACCATCGTCCTGGTGATCATCTTCCTCACCATCTCCGCCGTCAGCGTGGTGGCCCACTAACGCGCCCCCTCCGCCTCAATCCATGAGCAATCGACGCCTCTCGCGCCCGCAATGGCCGCTGCTCGCCGCCCTGCTCCTTGGGGTCATCGCCATCGCGGTGCTCTGGCTTATCCTCGCCAACGCCCTGGACTCGTCCGACGGGGACAACGGAGGCCAGCATTACGTGGAGGCGATCGTCGGCTCCCCGGCCCGGGTGAACCCGCTGTTTGCGCCCCTTAACGACACCGACCGCGACCTGTCAGCGCTGGTGTTCTCCGGCCTCACAAGGCTCGGAGCCGAGGGCAAGGTCCTGCCCGATCTGGCCGAGTCATGGGAGATCGCTGACGACCGTCTGACCTACACCTTTCATCTCCGCCGCGATGTCACGTGGGACGATGGCGTAGCCTTTACCGCCGAGGATGCCGTCTTCACGTTCGGACTCCTAGCCGATCGGGACCTGCCCAGCGACCCGACCCTCGGACAGCTGTGGCGCCAAGTCTCCTGCAGCGCTCCCGACGAGTTCACCCTCTTGTGTGAGCTTCCGGAGCCGTTCGCCCCCTTCCTCACCCACACCACCATCGGCCTCCTGCCCAAACATGTCCTCGAGGGCGCCAGCGGGGCCACCATCGCCGACAGCCCCTTCAATCAGGCCCCCGTAGGCACGGGTCCGTACCGCCTGGCTCAACTGGATCAGACCAAGGCGATCCTGCGGGCGAACCCCACGTACTACGGGGAATCGCCGGCCGTGGACAAGATTGAACTCCACTTCTACCCCGATCCCTCCACCGCAGCGGCCGCCCTCAGCCGCGACGAGGTGCAGGGGCTCATCCTGGGGCCCGACGCCAGCCAGGAAGACTTCGACCTTCTCACCTCCACGTCGGGCCTCCGCGCCTACACCGCCAACCGGAATCAGTACACTGTCCTCTTCCTCAACAACAGCCAGGCCCCTTTCGATGATATGGCGCTGCGTCAAGCCGTCGCCCTCACCATCAATGTGGACGACATCATCGGCAAACTGCTGGGTGGCCGCGCCGTCCGTGCAGACTCCCCCATGGTGCCGGGCACCTGGGCCTACAATCCCGAGCTGGAGCCCCAGCCGCGCGACCTGGAGAGAGCCGGCAGCCTTCTGGAGGAAGCCGGCTGGCACATGACCGATAGCGACATCCGTCAGAAGGAAGGGAAGGAGCTGAGCATCTCCCTGATGACCGATCAGGACGAACTGCGCAGAAACCTGGCCGAAGAGATCGCCAACCAACTGGCCGAGGCGGGCATCCAGGTGACCGTGGCTCCCCAGGACCTGGGAGACCTGCGGGAAGTCCTGGTCGCCCACCAGTATCAGGCAGCGATCCTCGGCTGGGACCCCGACCCCGATCCCGACCCGTACCCCGCCTGGCACAGCTCTCAGGTTGAGCCCCCCGACGGCACCAACATCGCTGGCTACCAAAGCGAGGACGCCGACAGGCTGATCGAGGAGGCCCGCCAGACCACCGACCTCGATAAGCGCCAGGCCCTCTACTACACGTTCCAGCAGAAGTTCCAGGAGGACGTGCCCAGCGTCCTCCTCTACTATCCCGTGTTCACCTACTTCCTGGCGGAGGAGATCCAGAACGTAGAGCTGGGCACCTTGTTCCACCCGGCCTCCCGCTTCGCCAGCGTCACCCAGTGGGCGGTGGGCGAAAGTGACGAGCTGCTGGGCGAGTAGCGCGGCCGTGCCGCGACAGCCCGTTATCACCCTGATCACCGACTTCGGCCTTGCCGACCCGTACGTAGCCTCCATGAAGGGCGTCATCCTCTCCCTAAACCCGCAGGCCGTCATCGTCGACGTGAGCCACGCGGTCAGACCGCAGCGCATCGAGCAGGGAGCGTTCCTGCTGGAGGCGTGCATCCCTTACTTCCCGCCCGGCAGCATCCACACAGCCGTCGTGGACCCCGCGGTGGGTAGCCATCGACGGGCCATCGCGGTTCGGACGCCCAGTGGAACATTCGTGGGACCGGACAACGGCGTCCTCTCCCCGGCCCTGCCTGAGAACGTCCGAAGCGGGGCAGGCGACCCCAGTGGACGAGTGCGTCTCCCGAAGGGCTCCTCCGGCGTGGCCCTGACCGATCCCAGCTACCACCGGCAGCCCGTCAGCGATACGTTCCACGGCCGCGACATCTTCGCGCCAGCGGCTGCGCACCTCTCCCTGGGCAGGCCGCTGTCAGACCTGGGCGAGCCAGTGGAAGAGGTGGTCGCCCTAGCGCCGTTCCGGGCACACAGGAAGCCCGACGGGTCCCGAAACGGGCACATCGTCCACATTGACGTCTTCGGCAACCTCATCACGGACATTCGCGGTGAGGACTTGCCCTCGGCCGAGCTCATCGTGCAGGTGAAGGACCGGCAGATCGAGGGGCTTCAGCACACCTACGCCAGCAGCAAAGGCATGACAGCGCTGGTGGGCAGCTCTGGCTTCCTGGAAATCGCTCTGGCGGGAGGCAGCGCCGCCGCTGAACTCGGTGTGGACATCGGCCAGCCGGTGGTCGTCCGGAGCTCACCCTAGGGAGTGACGATCACGGGCACCTGCACCATCTGCTTGGGGTTACCATCTTCGTCCGTCTCTAGAAACGCCCACAGGCAAAACGGCGTCGGGCCGGCCAGATCCGTGAGCAGGACATCCGCGGCGAAGGGGTGTGTGAAATCCGTGTTCTGCAGGCCCGCCGGCAGTGCGCGGTGGGCCCGCGGCTGAGGCGGTACGTCCACCATCACGCGCACCAGCTCGCCATCGGCGTCGACCACTGCCAGCACCATTCCTATCTCGTGAAACACTGGTGAGGAGCCCCAGCCGCGAACATGGAACGGGGTCCTCACCCGCTGGCCTGGCTGTGGCTCCTGCACTTGGAGGACGCTTGGAGGGGCGGGGTCCGGGTTGACCCCACAAACGTCAGCGATCGGCGTTGGTGTAGGCGTCGGGCTCGGCGTCGGCTCAGGAGTGGGCGTGGATACTGGCGTCGGCGTAGGGCTGGCGAGAGTGATGCCGATCGTAGGCTCCCCTTCACCGCTGCCGTTGCAGGCCAGACCCAACAACAGAACCGCCGCGGCCAGCAGAGCCATGAGCGGCCAGAGAGAGCGCACAGCGGCTAATCGTACAGACATCCCAAGTTATAACGCTCCCAGTTCGTATCGCGTTACGGAGGCGGCGCGTGCTAGAATCGGCCAGGCGGACCATCATGGCTATCGTCTTTCTGGGCACACCAGCCTTCGCCATCCCCTCACTGCACCGACTCGCGGACGAGGGGTACGAGATAGCGGCGGTCTATACCCAGCCGGACCGGCCCGCCGGACGCGGCCGCCACCTCACTCCCCCACCCGTCAAGACCGCTGCCCTGGCGATGAGCCTGCCCGTCCGCCAGCCGGAGAGCCTAGGTGACCCCTCAGCGCTGGCCGACCTTGCTTCCCTCCATCCCGAGGTGGGCATAGGCGTGGCCTACGGCCAGATCCTGCCCCAGGAAGTGCTGGCGATTCCGCCCAAGGGAGTGCTCAACATCCACCCCTCGCTCCTGCCACGACACCGTGGCGCTTCCCCCATCCCCACCGCCATCCTCGCCGGCGACCGCGAGACGGGGGCCACGATCATGCTCATGGACCCCGGCATGGACAGCGGGCCCATCCTGGCCCAACGCTCCCTTCCCATCGAGGATCAGGACACCGCCGGCACACTGGCGGAGAAGCTCGCTCCCCTCGCCGCTGACCTGCTGGCGGACACGCTCCCGCGCTGGCTGCGACATGAGATCAACCCACAGCCGCAAGACCATTCCCTGGCCACCAAGACGCCCCTGCTGAAGAAAGAGGACGGCGCCATCGACTGGTCCCTGCCGGCGGTACGGACGTGGCGCCAGGTGCGCGCCCACAACCCCTGGCCGGGTGCCTACACCACGATGGACGGCCAGATACTCCACATCTGGGAGGCCTGGGCCCTCCCCGGCGAGGGACCGCCTCCAGGAACGGTGGTGCCGCTCACGGAGGAACGTCGACCGGAACTCCCACCCCAAGTCGACGGAGATGCGTTCGCGGTACAGACGGGGGATGGGTTGCTGGCCGTACTGTCGGTACAGCGGCAGGGACGACGCCGGGTGACCGCGGCCGAGTTCCTGCGGGGGGCGCGAGACTTCATCGGCTGCAGCCTGGGCCCATAACGAAAGCGGGGAGAGCGAACGCTCTCCCCACCGGGTCGATGGCGCGAAGAGGCTAGCCTTTGTCCTCCTCGCCGCCTTCGGCCGCGGCCTCCTCCGCCACGCCCTCCTCAGCAGCCTCCTCTTCAGCGGCCTCTTCTGCCGCTTCCTCTTCCTCCACAACCTCTTCCTCGACCTCCTTCTCCACGTGCGGCGGAGCGATCTTCGCCACCACCACCTCGGGATCCGTGAGGACGGTCACCTGGCCAGACACAGTCAGTTCTTCTACATGGATGGCCGCATCGATCTCTTCCAGACGGGATACGTCGACCTCGATGACGGAGGGAATATCGGTGGGAAGGCCCTCCACCGCGATACTGTCCAGGCTGTGCAATAGGGTGCCCCCGTAGGTCTGCTCCGCAGGGGCGGTCCCCACCAGGGCCACGGGCACATCCATACGAACCTTCTCTGCAAGCGATATTTGGTAGAAGTCCACATGCAGGATGGCGTCCGTCACCGGATGCCGCTGGATCTGACGCACGAAGGTGGGGCGAGGCTCCTCGCCATCCAGACGCAGGTAGATGATCTCGTTGCGGCCGGCGGTTCGGACGACCCGCACGAGATCGTCCCTTCCCACTTGAATCGCTACCGAGTCCAAGGCGCGCCCGTACACGTTGGCGGGAATGATTCCCTCACGCCGCAGGCGCTTCACCTTCTTGCCCAGGACTGGGCGGGGGCTGACGTTCAGTTCAACTTTGGTCCGCTTTGCCATGGCGTTCTCCTTTGATCCCGCTCCAGATTAGCCCAACCCGGCCCGCCGGTCAACGAGAGGCCCTCCCCTTGACTTAGAGCGACCTCTATGCTGTCATTGGCCCGGCCACGCGAATCAGAGGAGGTTACCCATGCAAGCCTGCATCAAGACCGCCCTCGGCAAGGTAGAGATGCTGGACGTTCCCATCCCCGAGCCGGGCGATGGCGAGATCGTGGTCAAGATGACCATGGCCACCGTCTGCGGCTCCGACATGCACTTCTTAGACGAGTACCCCAACGAGTTGCT
>CAYFYG010000341.1:0-1625 GCA_964347225.1 uncultured Dehalococcoidia bacterium
GCGTGTCCAGGAGCGACCCGTGTCGTCGGTGGCCCGACTGGAGTTGCCGCCCCACAGCGTCAGCGCCCTTGTGCTCGGCTAGCCAGTCGCCTCTCTCACCGACGCCGCGGGCGCCTACCGTGAGCCGCGCCGACTACTTGTTCTTGTACTGGGGCGGGCGCTTCTCTGAGAATGCGGCCAGGCCCTCGCGGACGTCCTCCGTGTAGGCCAGGGAATTGAACAGGCGCTCCTCCAGCGCCAAGCCCTCCTCCAGCGACAGGTCGCAGCCTTCCACCATTGCCCGCTTGGCGGCGCGCAGGGCCAGCGGCCCGCACTTCAACAGCGTTTCCGCCAGGCTGCGGGCCTCAGCCATCACGTCTTCGGCCGGGACGACGACGTTCACCAGGCCGGCTTGCAGAGCCTCCTGGGCGCTCAGCGGCTGACCCGTGAGGAGGATTCGGGCGGCCACGGCCCAGGGCAACTGCCGCGGTAGGCGCTGTGTGCCGCCCCAGCCGGGGATTATGCCCAGGGTCACCTCTGGGGCGCCGAGGCGCGCATTCTCGGCCGCGACGCGCAGATCGCAGGCGAGGGCGACCTCCAGGCCGCCGCCCAGGGCGAGGCCGTTGATGGCCGCGATAAGGGGCTTCGTTAGGGTCTGGCCCCGCATGATGGTCGGTGGTGCGTCGTACGGGTTGTTGTTCGGGTCGTCCAGCATCCGCGGGATGGTGGAGCGGAGGTCGGCGCCGGCCGAGAATGCGCGGTTGCCGGCGCCCGTCACGATGCCGACCCATGCCTCCTCGTCGTCTTCCAGGCGCCCGGTGGCCTCCGAGAAGGCCGACCACGTCTCCAGATCGATGGAGTTGAAAGCTTCGGGGCGGTCGAGGGTGATGGTGGCTATGTGGTTCTCAACTTCGTAGCGTACTGGCATGTCCGACCTCCTATGCGCCGTAGTCGAAGAAGCCCTTGCCGGACTTGCGGCCCAGATGGCCGAGGGAGACCAAGCGGCGCAGCATGGTGGGAGCCTTGAAGCGCGGCTCCCCGTACTCCTCGAACATCGAGTCACCGATATGGACGAGGGTGTCGAGGCCGACGAGATCGGCGGTGGCTATGGGCCCCATGGTGTGGTTGAGGCCAGCCTTGCAGCCTTGATCTACGTCCTCGGCCGTGGCCGTTCCGCTCTCCACCAGGCGGATGGCGTCGAAAACGAACGGCACGACCAGGCGGTTAACGATGAATCCGGGGGTATCCTTGGCCCGCACGACAACACGATCGATGGACTCGCAGAAGGCGATCCCCTGGTCGACCGTGTCCTGAGAGACGCTTTCGGTGGAGATTACCTCGACCAGGCGGAGGACCATGGGTGGGTTGAAGAAGTGGAGGCCGACGACCTTCTCCGGCCGGCCCGACGCGGCGGCCATGGTGCTGAGCGAGAGGGAGGATGTGTTGCTGGCCAGGATCGCCTCCGGTTTGCAGACGCGACCAAGGTCGGCAAAGAACTGCTGCTTCGTCGGGGGATCCTCGACGATAGCCTCGATGACCAGGTCGCAGGCCGAGAGGTCTTGTATGTCCGTTGTGCCCTTGAGACGACCCAGGGTGCCGTCGCAGTCCTCCTGGGAGAGGCGCCCCCGCTCCACGTCACGGCCCAG